>JAQCJO010000007.1 GCA_027592925.1 Actinomycetota bacterium
TCAACGGAATACGGTGACAGAGGGTTTCGCAAAAACTCGATCCACGCCGAAGTGTCAATAAGGATCATTGTTTCGTGGTTTTCTGAGTTTCTGGAATATCTCCGTCCCACCCAGTGCCACTCATTGCTGTTGCCTCTTTGAGAGTCATTGGCTCAACGGCTAACTGATTGAGGGCAAAATTGACGGCGTCCTTCATCGTGGTGAGGTTGTACCGCTTCATTACTCTGCGACACGCAACTTCATCGATATCGATATTTGTACGAGCCATAATCATACGATACACCTCTCATACACATTTGGGTTGTGGAACTTCAATTAACTCTTCGTATCCATGTGGAAATCGAAGTGGATGAAAGTGTGGATGATGGCATAAAAGAAGGGCGACCCTTGCGGGCCGCCCATCTATTTATCTCTTTATCAGCAGGTCGGGGGGTGACCCCGCAGAAATTACTTGGAGAGACTCCAAAGGCTTTCGGTGAGTGCCCAGCCGTAATCAGATTGTGAAGCGGCAATCGCGAAGATGAACAATGCGCCACCGGCCATCGAAATGTTCTTCATGAATCCGATCATCTCAGTCTGTTTAGCTTGTGCATCAGACTGTGTCCAAAAGTCGTGCATCTTGAGCGCCATGATGACAAGCAACGCTGCAAGAACAACAGCGCCAAGGTCGGCATAGACACCGAGGATGACCGAGAGTCCGCCAAGAACCATCAAGATTCCTGACAATGCATTGGCAAGTTTTGGTGCTGGCACTTTTTTGTATGTCGCGTAGCCAACCATTGCCTCGGCTTTTGTGAGGTGATTGAGACCACTTGCTACGAACATAAAGGCGAACAGAATACGCCCGATCAACATAACTGAATTCATTAATTGCTCCTTGTGTTAAGAACCTCATTAGCGAGGTAGTTGCGTGCGCAACTATCTAGGTATGCTTAAAATATGGCAAGTCCAAAGTGGCTAAATGATTCAGAGATGAAGGCTTGGCGCGGATTCGTCACTACGTCTCTCGACTTAATGAATGCTATTGAACGAGATTTGGGTGCTTTTGGTCTGGACGCCGGTGACTACCAGTTGCTTGCAATGCTGTCTGAAGCACCAGATCACAAACTGAAGATGTGCGATCTCGCCGACACATTGCGGTTGTCGAGAAGTGGTCTGACCCGTCGAATGGACGGTGTGGTGAAAGCCAAATATGTTGAGCGGATTCAAGACAAGGACGATCGACGAGTTTCATTTGCTCATTTAACTGCAAAGGGTTATGAGTTCCTGAAAAAGGTTGCGCCGTTGCATTTGAAGGATGTTCGGAGTCGCATGATCGACTTGCTGAATGAGTCGGAGATAAAGGCAATTGGATCTGCATTCGCAAAAATCAATGCTCATCTGCGCGCTACTGAGTAGGCGATGCAAACTGGTAGTTTTGACACATGGAAATTCGCAAATTTGTAACTACATGTGAAGACATTCAGGCCGAATTGGGTGAGCCAACCGGACGCATTGTGCGCAAGGCAGTGTGCAGCGCTGTTATTACCAATCCACTGGTTGGTAAGCGACACAAGGATCTCACCATGCTTGAACTCATGGGCGCAGAGATCTCTGGGCAACTTGCCGAGCGCGCACTCGCAGCGCTCGGAGTTGAGGCTGGGGAAGTAACCGCATATGGCAAAGCTGCCATTGTCGGCACAGCAGGTGAAATTGAGCATGCTGCAGCATTGATTCACCCAAGGTTTGGCGCGCCAGTACGCAAAGTAGTTGTGCAAGGGCTCGACATCATTCCATCGACTAAAAAAGTTGCTGGACCAGGTGCTTCAATCACTATTCCGATCACGAACAAAGACGACATCTGGTCATTCAATGAGATGGATGCAATCGAAGTATGTATTGGTGATGCACCGATGGCTCACGAAATTTTGGTCAGTGTTGCATTAGCGGTTGGTGGCCGACCTTTTGCTCGAACGAACAAAGTGTCATGAGCTTCAAAGCAATCATTTTGCTCACTCGCGCCGCCGACGCGACTCACGAACAGTTTGCAGATTGGTGGCTGAAGAGCCATGCACCATTGGCAAAGCAATTGCCAGAGCTGCGTCGCGGAGTATTCAACTTGGTAGAAAACCCAGCAGAAGGCGACCCAGACGGCGTGTCTGAGCTGTGGTTTGACTCACAAAGCGATTTTGAGGCTGCATATGCAAGCGAAATCGGCAAGTCAGTCGTGGCCGATTCACTGTCAAACGTTTCTGGCAGGCGCCGCATGTTTGTCGTTGAGAACACCATTCATTCGTAATCCTTCGAGCACCTCAACTGTGACTAACAAATGAGCCGGCTCGGATTGGTCACCTTTGTTGCCCGCGAATATGACGAAGCAATTGGTTTCTTTGTCGGGAAACTTGATTTTGATCTAGTGGAAGACACTGATACGGGCGACGGCAAGAGATGGGTGGTTGTTGCTCCAACTAGTGGATCAAATAGCGGCGCATCATTGCTCATTGCTCGTGCAGTAACTGAGGCCGAGAAGGCAAGTGTTGGTAATCAGGCCGGTGGTCGCGTTGCATTCTTTTTGAATACCGACAACTTTGATCGTGACTTTGCGAATTGGTCGGCCCGCGGGGTGAAATTTCGTGAACAGCCGCGACACGAGGTGTATGGCACTGTTGCCGTATTCGAAGATCTGTATGGTGCACCATGGGATTTGATCCAACCAGCATGACGTTGGGTGCATGACACAATCGAGGCTCTTTGAGCGACTCACCCCATGGATTTTTGTGGCGTTATGGAGCACTGGCTTCGTGGTTGCCCGATACAGCACGCGTAATGCTGGCCCACTGACCTTTCTTACGGTGCGCATGTTGTGCGCGGCATTGGTGTTGTCGGTCATCGCTCGTGTCGTAAAAGCACCAAAGCTTCCCAAAAGCTCGTGGTCAACATCCGCAATTGTCGGTATCTGCATGCACGCCATTTATCTAGGTGGAGTTTTCTATGCGATTAAGTGCGGATTGCCTTCTGGTCTCAGTGCATTGATTGCTGGATTGCATCCCGTCGTTACATCTGTTGCAGGTCGAGTAATTCTGAAAGAACGGTTACGAACAAGTCAGTGGGTTGGCGTGTTGCTTGGCATCTGCGGAGTACTAGTTGTAGTAGTTGACAAAGTTCGTGACGGTGTGGGCGACGTAACAAGACCGGCATTGATCGCAATGGTCGTCTCAATTATTGGAATGTCAACGGGAACATTGGTGCAACGTGCTCGCGGTAAAGATATGCCTTTAGTAAGTGGAACAACCGCTCAGTATGTTTCGGCTGGAGCAGTGTTGCTCGTGGCATCAAGCCTGTTTGAGAAGTGGGAGTTTCATCTCAACGCCGAGTTGCTGTTTGCGCTGTTGTGGTCGGTATTCGTACTTTCAATATCTGCAGTAATGCTGATGATGCTGCTGATCTCGCGACACTCGGCTGCACGCGTGAGCAGCCTGTTCTTTTTGACGCCTGCATTGAGCGCAATCGAAAGTGCGATCCTTTTTGGCGAAAGGCTGAGTGTGCTCTCACTGGTGGCTTTGGTGGTCGCGCTTACGGGGGTGTACCTAACTATGCGAAACCCAATGAGTGAGCCAGTTGAGCGAGCCTTCCTCGCCGATTAGGCACCACCCAAATCCCTTGTAATCTCTGGGTCTGAACTTTATGTATTGTAAAGTTTGGTAATATATCAGTGACATATCATCTGGGGGATTGCATGGCTTTAGCGACACGCTTAGAAAAACTTGGGACCGAGACGGCGTTCGCAGTTTCACAAGCCGCAGCAGAGTGGGGTGCAAAGGGAAACCATATTTTTCCATTCCACTTAGGCGATCTCAATATCGCGACATCGAGAAACATCGTTGACGCAATGAATCGTGCAATTGCTGATGGAAAAACTGGATATTGCCCTGCAGCAGGAATTCCTCAGTTGCGCGAAGCGCTTGCAAACGATGTTGGTGCGCGTCGGGGACTTAATTTTTCGCCAGCCAATGTTGTTGTACAACCAGGCGGCAAACCAGTAATTACAAAGTTCATCCAGGCAGTGATGAACCCAGGTGACGAAGTGTTGTATCCAAACCCTGGTTACCCGATTTATGAAAGTCAGATCGAGTATTTTGGCGGTGTTGCCAAGGCCTATCGCTACTTGCCATCGTCGACCGGATTCAGCATTGACATCGATCAGATCAAGGCATCAATCACGCCGAAAACCATTGCAATAATTTATAACGACCTGCAAAACCCGATCGGTGCAGAGTCGACCGATGCCGAGCGCGAAGCTATTGCAGAATTAGCGATCAAGCACAACTTGTGGGTGTTATCGGATGAGGCATATTTTGAAATGCGTTACTCAGGCACATCAAAGTCGATTGCATCGCTGCCAGGAATGTTGGAGCGCACCGTCATCTTGTATACGTTCTCTAAAAAGTTTGCGATGACTGGCTGGCGACTCGGCGCTTCAATTGCACCCGTCGAAGTTTCAAACATGATTGCAAAACTCAATACCAACGACGAGTCGTGCACAACACACTTTGTGCAGTACGGCGGGGTCGAGGGATTGACCGGGGATCAGTCGGGCACGGCAGTCATGCTCGACACTCTTCGTGAGCGACGAGATGTTGCTGTCAACATGCTCAATGCAATGCCTGGTGTCAGCGTGCATTCGCCAGAGGCTGCGTTCTATCTGTTTCCCGATGTAACCGGTGCAATGCAGAACAAAGGAATTGACGACTTGGCAGTATTTGCCGAGCAAGCACTGCATGCAACTGGCGTATCGTTTTGCACACGTCGCCACTTTGGGCGACCTCAGCCAGGCGAAGAGCGCAACTATGTTCGGTTTGCATTTTCGGGCATTAACAAAGATCAGATTGAAAAGGGAATGACACAGCTTGGTGATTGGATCAAGAAGTAGCCATGTCAAAGGTTGTTGTCACTGGCAAAATTCCATCTGGAGCACTGACTCGGCTGCGCGCAGAACACGACGTATTGGCTTGGGAAGATTCAACTCCAATCAGCCGAGAAGAGTTGCTGAAGCGAGTAAGGGGCGCTGACGCAATTGTGAGCTTGCTGACCGAAAAGATTGATGATGAGCTTCTGGCTGCAGCCGGAGTACAACTTGGGTCAGTTTCAAACGTGGCCGTGGGCTACAACAACATTGATGTGCCTGCGTGCAAGGCGCGATCGGTATTGGTCACAAATACGCCCGGTGTGCTTACTGAAGCAACCGCTGATATTGCAATGTCGTTGATCTTGATGGTGACGCGTCGGCTCGCTGAAGGCGAACGCGTGATTCGCGCCCAGCAGCCTTGGCAGTGGGGCATGTTTTATATGTTGGGCTCAAGTATTCAGGGTCGACAGTTGGGCATTGTAGGTATGGGGCAAATTGGTGTGGCAGTGGCTCGCAGGGCACGCGCTTTTGGAATGACTATTGCGTATACAAAGCGCACGCCGCTTGACGCCGCAACACACAAAGAACTGGATGCAAAGCATGTTGAGTTAGACGAATTGCTTGCGACAAGCGATGTGGTTTCGTTGCACTGCCCGTATTCACCAGAGACACATCACTTTATGAACGCAACGCAATTGGCAAAGATGAAGTCGAGTGCTTATCTCGTTAACACTGCGCGTGGCCCAGTTGTTGACGAGGCAGCATTGGCAGATGCATTGCAGCGCAATGTGATTGCCGGCGCAGGATTGGACGTATTTGAAAAAGAACCTGTCGTGCACGAGGGTTTACTCGGTCTTGACAATGCCGTGCTGATTCCGCACCTTGGTTCGGCCACTGTCGAAACGCGTGCAGCAATGGCCGACTTAGCCGCAACGAATGCACTGGCAATTTTAAACGGCAAGACCGCTCCAAACTTGGTTGGCTAAAAACTATTTGTCAGATTCGACGAGTGCGTCGAGCAAAGTATTCCAACCCAGTGTTGCGCATTTGATGCGTACCGGAAACTTGACAACACCTTGTAGTGCCTCGAGGTCGCCCAAATTGATTGACTCATCGATTGAAGAGTTTTCGTCTTCATCGATAGTCATCATTTGTTTGAAACGCTTAACAATTGCGCGAACCTGTTCGACTGGCTTGCCCTTCACCGCAGTGGTCATCATGGATGCAGAACTTTGGCTGATCGAGCAACCCGAACCGTTAAATCGAACATCGCTAACAAGACCATCTTTGACATCAATAAAGATCCGAATCTCGTCGCCACACAATGGGTTGTGTCCTTCAGCGCTCACTGCTGGAGCCTCGAGTTCGCCACGATTGCGTGGCGTGCGGTAGTGGTCAAGAATGATTTCTCTGTAGAGATCTTCTAGCCCGGCCATGATGTGCTCCCTTATACGCCTAGTTAGAAGATATCTGATGCGCTATCGAGCGCGTCAGCCAACGCGTCGACTTCTTGGGTGGTGTTGTACAAGTAAAAACTTGCGCGCACGGTGGCATTGGCGCCGAGGATCTTCATCAGTGGTTTAGCGCAATGGTGACCTGCGCGAACACAGACATTGGTTTGATCAAGAACTTGGCTGAGATCGTGTGGGTGAATGCCGCGAAATGCAAATGAAAAGGTGGCACCACGAAGTTCAGGATTAATTGGGCCGTGGATGGTGATGTCATCGCCAAAACGGGCATTCAGCGTATTGAGTACGTATGTGCTCAGTTCGATTTCGTGCTGACGCACATTGTGCATGCCAACTTGTGTCAAATACTGGACTGCAGATGAAAGGGCAACCACCTCTGCAATTGCAGGAGTGCCTGCTTCAAACTTTGCTGGAACTTCTGCAGTAGTGAAACCGTCGAGACGCACATCGGCAATCATGTTGCCTCCACCCAAAAACGGTGGCATTGCTTCTAAGAGCGACTCGCGACCCCACAACACACCAACTCCCGAAGGTCCACACATTTTGTGCGAACTAAAGACCATGAAGTCTGCGCCCAGCTTTTGCACATCGGTGGGCTGATGCGGCACCGACTGACACGCATCGACGATGGTGATTGCGCCTGCTTTGTGAGCAGCAGCACACAGGTGTTGCACGGGATTGATTGTTCCAAGCACGTTTGACATTGAAGTGAATGAGAACGCTTTTACGCCTTTGAGCAACTCGTCGAGATTGGTGAGATCAAGTTGTCCGTCAGAGGTAAGTGGCACCCAGCGCAATTGAATGCCGCGCTCGGCTACGAGCATGTGCCAAGGAACGATGTTGGCGTGATGCTCCATGTGTGTGAGTAACACCGTGTCGCCAGCCTTGAGATTGGCTTGGCCCCAAGACATGATGACCAGGTTGAGCGCCTCGGTGGCATTTTTGGTAAAGACAACCTCGTTGGCTTTAGGCGCATTGATAAATGTGGCAAGTGCGCTGCGAGTTGCCTCGTAGGCATCTGTTGCTTTGGCGGCCAGTTGGTATGCACTGCGATTGATCGGTGCATAACCGGTTTCCATAAAGTGTGAAAGCGCATCAATCACTACTTGAGGTTTTTGCGAGGTGTTTGCACTATCGAGATAGACAAGTGGTTTGTCGTTGACGAGTCGATGTAAGACTGGAAAATCTTTGCGAATTGTGGTTACATCAAAAGTCATGATCGGTACTTATTCTTTGTACGACTCGTAGCCAGATTTTTCGAGCTCTTCTGCGATCTCCATGCCACCCGATTTGACGATGCGGCCATCGATCAAGATATGTACGAAATCAGGCTGCAGTTCGTCAAGCAGTCGTTGATAGTGCGTGATGAGCACAATGCCCATCTTTGGTCGCTCTTTGCGAACTTCACGGATACCTTGCGCAACGATGCGCAATGCATCAATGTCGAGACCAGAATCTGTTTCATCCAAGATTGCAAGCTCTGGCTCAAGGATTGCCATCTGCATGATCTCGTTGCGCTTCTTTTCGCCGCCCGAAAAACCTTCGTTGAGATAACGATCAACGAATGTCGAATCCATTCCCAATCGTTTCATCCATGACATTGCAGAGAGTCGCAGCTCGAGAACCGACAAGTCGATGCCTTTGCGAGCCGAGAGTGCCTGACGCAAAAATTGAATGACTGACACACCTGCGATTTCTTGTGGGTACTGAAAACCTAAAAAGATGCCGGCCTTGGCACGAGCATCGGTAGGCCACTGGCTGATGTCGTCGCCTTTGTAAAACACGCGACCTGAAACAACTTGGTATTCGGGGGAGGCTAGAAGTGTGTTCGCAAGAGTGGATTTACCAGAGCCATTTGGCCCCATGATCGCGTGAACTTCACCCTCGTTGACCGTGAGAGAGAGACCGCGCAAGATCTCGGTATCGCCCTCAATTGGCTTGGCATGGAGTTCGTCAACTCTGAACAATTCGGTCACGGAGTCAAGTGTATTCAGGCGCTTGGGGGATTAGCACTACCTGCGTAGTGTTAATTATTTCGCACTGGCAATGGCTTCAGGTCGCGAGCGAAGGGCGCGCCAGATGGCCAGATAACTGCCGTATTCGTAGGTGTCTGTGACGAAACCGGATGCTCGAAGCTGGTGGTGATATTTGGGCAATGAGCGAAATGGAATGCCAGAGTCGGTGTGGTGCGCGATGTGCCAACCAAGGTTGAACGGCACAAAATAGAAACTTGAAAACAGGTGTTGTTTGACGGAATGCGTGGTGACTCGGCGATCTGAGTCGGCGCGCAAGCCACCGTGCTCGGCAATCGATCGCAGTCCGTTATCGGCGCAGGCTTACGTGATGTACGGCACAAGCCACAACATCACGTATGCCCAAGGGTTTACATAGATCACGGAAAGTATGAGTAGCACGGCGTGTAGGCTAAATATTTTGTGCTGAGTATTCAGTTGCTGTGGGTCAGTCGTAAATATCGACATGAATTGTCCGCGCAACATTCGAAAACCTGTGCTGCCAAGCCCATCGCGACGCATCTTGCGCCAAAAACTTGCGCGAGTGATCGGGTAGTTGGCATACAGCGGAATGTCTGGTTCGTTTGGGCCAAACTCTTCGCGGTGATGCGCCATGTGTACGTAGCGATAGCCGTCGGTATTTACAAATGACATGTACCCAAGCAACCAACGCCCCGCGAAGTCATTGAGTTTGCGATTGCGAAACAACAGTCGGTGCACCGACTCGTGCATGAGCGCAAGCAGTTGCGCATGAGCACGACCCATGAGCAAAAACGCTACGACGTAAGAGATGGGGTTATGCAATGCGAGTGCAGCCCAAATGATGCCGATGGTTTGCACGTAGATAGATGCAATAGATATTGCGTTACGAAAATTTGGAATGTGTCGCAACTCGGTGCGCCACTGCGAAGTTGGGTGTCCGTTCGCAAGAATCTTGTCGTTGCCATCGATCCGGGTAAAGACCGATGTGTCAGGAACCATATTCATAAACATTGTCTACCAGCCTCGATCAACCCACGTTTGCAGGTGTGGTCGCTCGGCGCCAATGGTGGTATCGAGGCCGTGTCCAGGCAACACAATGGTGTCGGGCGGAAACGTAAAAAGTTTGTTGTCGATTGACTGAATGATGGTCGTGAAGTCGCCACCCTCTAACGCTGTATTGCCAGGACCACCAGGAAACAGTGTGTCGCCCGTAAACAACAGTGGGGTATCGGCAACAGCAAACGAAATTGAACCCTCTGTATGACCGGGGTTGTGAATTGCGTGTAGACGCAAGTTGCCAACTTCGATCACTTCGGCATCGTCGATAAACACGTCGTAACCGACATCTTTGAGGCGTGGCGAGTCGGCTGCAGTAACCGCAACTTCGTAACCTGCTTCACGCATGGCGGGTATTGCCTGAATGTGATCCCAGTGGCCGTGGGTTTCGAGAACCCGACGAACTCCGAGTTGAGTACACAATTCGAGCAACTTCTCGTGCTCGTTGGCCGCATCAATCAGCACTGCGTCACCAGTTGCTCGGCATCGAATGACAAAAACATTGTTGTCAAACGGACCAACGACAAGTTTGTGCACTTCGACGTTGGTGTCGTGCCAGTGCAGGGTTGTTGTCATGACGACACCACTTCAAAACCGAGTGACATTGCTACTGGAATTTGGGCCGGATCAAACGTCACAAATTTGACGGGCTTTGGCAAACGAGTTGCTGCTGCTAAATGAATTGCATCGGAGATGTGCAGGGGTTGTTGGCGCACGAGAAGTGCCGCATCATCGAGGCAGCGTTGGTCAACAGGCACAACAGCAACATAATCCCAAGTGTGGCGAATTGCATTTTCAAGATCGTGTCGAATGAATTCTTGTTCTGACATACGATCGATGATGGCCATTGCTTCAGTGAGCGCAAGTGCGCTTGCACACCAATCTGCATCGTGTTTGAGTGCTTCATGGGTAATTGTGCGCGCAGTACCGCTTGTGTGTAACGCAACGAGTGCGCTGGTGTCGAGCATGATCGTCATCCGCGCACCTCGCGCAATGTTTGGTCAATGCGTGAACCGCTATGAATCGTGACGGCTGCTGGTAGTTGGTATTTGTCGCGTCGGCGCGATGCAATGACTGAACCATTGTTGATGAGGTCCATCAAAGAAATAGCCCGCGTTTCGAGTGGTGTCAGAGGACCCAGCGTGGCAATTGGTTCACCGCTGACTGTGATGATCATCTGTTCACCCGCGCCGGCACGTTTAATAAATGTGGCCGAGCGTTCACGGAGTTCGCGGATACCTAGGGTGCGCATTGCTTACAGGCTAGCCCACTGGCCTGAAATTGTGTACGCCTGTGTACACAACGCGATTGGCGCGGGTGCAGTGCGGTAGGGCAGAATTGTCTTCATGAACTTTGCCTTTTCAGAAGAACAAGAAGAACTCCGTAAAACAGTCCGCGCATTTTTGGAGAGCAAGTCTCCAGAAACCGCCGTACGCGAGCAGATGGAAACCGAAAACGGTTTTGATCCCGCCGTGTGGTCACAGATGGGCGATCAAATGGGCCTACAGGGCTTGTCGATTCCAGAAGAGTTCGGTGGTTCAGGTTTTAGTTTCATCGAACTTGGTGTTGTGTTGGAAGAGATGGGACGCGCGTTGTTGTGTGCGCCATTTTTCTCGAGCGTTGTGCTCGCAGCAAACGCATTGTTGTTGAGTGGCGATGACGCAGCAAAGAAAAAGTATTTGCCAGGCATTGCTGCAGGAGAAACAGTTGCAACTCTGGCAACTACCGAGCCATCTGGCAAGTGGGACGAAAAGGGCATTACAACGAAAGCAGAAGGATCTGGCAGTGATTGGAAAATCACCGGAACCAAGATGTTCGTGATTGATGGTTCAACTGCAAGTTTGATCATTGTTGGAGCACGCACGAGCAAAGGCGTCTCGTTGTTCTCAGTAGATGGCGATGCAAAGGGACTTACCCGCACATCACTTTCAACAATGGACCAAACCCGCAAGCAAGCCAAGTTGGAGTTCAATGCAACTCCAGCAACATTGATCGGCACAGACGGCAAGGGTTGGGACGTGCTGAGCCAAGTGTTTGACTTGGCCGCTGTTGCACTCGCTGCAGAGCAAGTTGGTGGAGCACAAAAAGTGCTGGAGATGGCAGTTGAGTACGCCAAGGTGCGTGTGCAATTTGGTCGCCCAATCGGTTCATTCCAGGCCATTAAGCACAAGTGCGCAGACATGTTGCTCGAAGTCGAGTCAGCAAAGTCGGCTGCGTATTACGGCATGTGGTGTGCAGCAGAAATGAACGACGAGCTTGCATCGGTCGCATCATTGGCTAAGGCGTACTGCTCGGAGGCTTACTTCCACGCTGCCGCCGAAAACATTCAGATTCACGGTGGTATCGGCTTTACATGGGAACACCCAGCGCACTTGTACTTCAAGCGCGCAAAGTCGAGCGAGTTGCTCTTCGGTGATCCGACGTATCACCGCGAGTTGCTCGCACAACGCATCGGCATCTAATCAGTCGGCGGTTGGGCTATTTTTGCAATTGGCTCCATTAACTGGGTGACAGTTGTTTTTGCAATTGTTGCGGCACTTGCAGTATTTGTTATCGCAGCAACCGTAATTGGTCGCGAAGCACATCGCCTTGATGCGTTAGCGCCGCGAGTCATCTACGACATTGACGAAGCAACATCATTTGTGGCTGACAGACTGCCCAGCGATTCTCAGGCGCGACTGACGTATGCCGAGTTGCGCAAGATGTTGGTGCTGCACATGGGCTGGTTGCATTCCAAAGGCTTACAACCACAAGACGTGACCGATCTCCGACAAAACATCACTGAATCGGTGGTGTTTGGCGAAGAGACATTGACTGCGTTTTTAATGGGAGAAGCAATGGAAGCGCGCATTGAAGTGTTGGACGATGTGGACATTGTGCATGTGGTGCGTGCACACCTGGATTATTTTGAGGCAATAGGCGCAGTTGGGCCAAGTGCGTCAAGCACTGACCTCTGACCCATCACATTCTCTTTCCAGATATTGGTATATCGCTCGAGGTGCGGATTGAAATAAGGATCGTCTTCCAATTTGTCGCGCCAGCGTGCACCAATGTTCACCACTTCGGATGGATGCATTTTGGTGGACCTAGTTTTTGACTCAAAGTGGTGAAACTTGGCGTGTGGTGTCCACACAACGCGGTAACCGGCATCTTGCATTTTTAGACCAAAATCAACATCATTAAAGTTTGATGGAAATAGTGTGCAGAGTCCACCCAGTTGCTCGAACACATCCCGTTTGACTAGTACGCAGGCCGCAATGATCCCGGATGTCTCTCGCTGAACTTTGAGAATATTTTGAGCACCAGAAAGTGTGCTTGAGTAACCTCGATAGAGGTCAATTGGAACAGGGTTTAAGATATGTCCAGCAGACTGTATTGCAAGATCCTCATAGAGGAGCATTGGGCCAGCCATGGCAACGGATGGGTCTTCAAGAATCGAGGAAAGTGTTTCGAGCGCATCCGGAGAAATGATTTCAGTATCATCATTAAGCAACAAAAGTAAATCACTATCGCTACATACAGCGCCCAAGTTGATTTTTTCTGCAAAATTGAATGGCCGGTCGTAGTCAACAACCTTGAGACGATCGCCACCAGCCTTGACGATGGCCTGGCGACCTTCGCTTGGGGTGTCGCTATCGAGCACTGCAATGACATCGAAATTTTGGTAAGTGCTGTTGTTAATCAGTGCCTCAATGGTGTGCGCAGCCAGTACAACCTGCTTTCCTTTAATCGTTTCAGCGGTGCCACGAGTGGGGACAATCACACTGATCTTGGGTTGCGAGTGCAGTCGGCGAGAAACACGCACTGACTGGAGTTCTTGACTAATGCTGCATACAGCATCGATGCCGGTGCGTGCACAGTGTTGTTGCACGGCGTCGAGAGATGCGGTTGGAGTCATACGCTCTTGGCTTGAGTGATACAGCACATCAGCAATCCGGTGTGGAGACGTGCATGCTTCAAAGATCCGAAGTGATCGATCGTGCTCATGCAGAGTTGCGAGAGTTGGGATTCCGCCGGCAGCAGCAATTACCGACTGTGGAGCGGCCAGCAAGTCGCCAACGTAATTATGTGAGCGCAGTCGCTCCGGTGACCATTGTGGTCGACGTACCTTGGATAGTTCGTCGAACCTACTCGCGCGACCGTGTGCTGAGTCGCCATAAATGACGTCGTGCAGATCGGTGTGTTGCGCGATGAGTGAAAGCGCATCAGGTGCAAGAGTGTCGCCAGCACGCAGAAACACAACAGTCGAGTGATCGGGATCGGACAATTTGTCTGTGATCGTCATGCTTGACTTTCGCAGCAAGCGATGGTTTTGAATCTTTAAAAGTTGCATTGGTGAGCCACTGATAAGCCAATGGGTTGGGCGAATTGAACTGGTCAATAATGACTTGCCGGTATTGAGCAAGTCACGAAATGAGCAATTGCTTGCGTCACTGACAATGATGAATTTGCTCATGCAAAGAGCTTCTTAATCGCAAAGCGAATTGGTTTGGGGATAAGTCGATAAAAAAGCCGGATCGGTCGCAGCCAATTTTGGTGGACCCAGTCAACGCGTCGGCTGACTTGGTCGCGTTTGGCAAACGAGTCACTGAAGTCGTAGGTGCCAAGCGAACTCGTTGCGGTTGATCCATAGATTTTGGCAACTCTGAGCTTTGCTCGTTCTCCAATTTCGCTATCTCGCGCAATGAGTGAATCAAGCGCTTGGCTTATGCGGGCAGCCTCGGCGTCCATACTCATGGTGCCAAGCCTAATGAATGTGCCTGATAAGTATTGACCGACACAACAGTGCGACTAGATTTGTTCCATGTCGTCAAACCGTCCAACCAAATTTGAACACTTTCGTTTCATGGGTGACAAGCGCACGCAACTTGTCTATGACCTAGATAGCTGGAGCGATATCGCAGTCACAACTGAAATTGCAGATTCTGGTGTCGGTTTATGTTTTGGTCCCGACACGCTCGCCGAGGCTCGCAACAGGGGCTACACATTGGCAACTCCCGGCACAACTCGCCGTTTGCGTAAGCCGCGCGCCTGACAATCACACCTACTTCGTCTCATGAGTCGACAAAGATGAACGGATCGTTTCTCTCTGGCGGACTTAATCTTGCAAGGTATTTGGCACAACCAAGTGGCAAGAGTGGTGCGCTGCCGGCGATGGTGTTGTGTCATGGGTTTCCAAGCGGTGGCATCGACTCACGGCAATCTGGTGGAACTTTTCCCGAACTAGCAGAGCAAGTTGCGAGCGAAATTGGTTGGAACGCGATGACATTTACGTTTCGCGGTTGCGGCACCAGCGAGGGCGATTTCTCGATACAGGGGTGGGTTGACGACTTGCGTGCCGCGATTAGTCATGTGGTTGCCGAAACTTCACCGAGCGGCATTTGGCTGGTTGGCAATAACACGGGTGGTGCGCTCGCGTTGTGTGTTGCCGCTGATGATCCACGAGTAAATGGATGCGCACTACTTGGTGCCCGAGCCGACTTTGATGACTGGGCCGAACAACCCCGCAGGTTTCTTGAACATGCTCGAGAAATTGGCACCATTCGTCATCCAGGATTTCCGTCGTCGACACAAGAGTGGGGGCGCGAGTTGCGCAGGTTTAGACCTGCCGATGCTGCAAAAAGGTTTGCGCCGCGGCCGTTGTTTTTGATGCACGGGTCGGACGATGAAATCGTTCCAACTGCAGACTCGCGCGTATTGGCCGAAGCACACGGAAGTGCCGAGCTACAAATAATCAGCGGTGCGGGTCATCGTTTGCGACATGATCCTCGTGCGATGGCGATCTTGCTTGGATGGTTAGACAGGCAACGTACGCTCGCTGCAATGTAGAGAGCTTTATTTGGCCGACGAACTGTGCCATTTCCATGCGCTACCAATAATGTCGCGCAAATCATGATTTGCTTTCCAACCGAGTAGCGCACGCGCCAATGTGGGGTCTGCAAATACAGAAACTGGGTCGCCTGCTCGTCTGCTTGAAATAATGTGTGGAACTTTTTGCCCACTCACTTGTTCGGCGATGCTGATTACTTCGAGCACTGATGTAGCAATGCCGGTACCAACATTGCATGCCAAGGTCTTGCCGCCACCGTTGAGATAGTCGAGTGCTTTGATGTGTGCAGCAGCCAAGTCTTCGACGTGAATGTAGTCGCGCGTGCAGGTGCCGTCGGGGGTTGGATAATCGTTGCCAAATACATTGAGTGGTCCACTAAATCCGAGTAGCGCTTTCATCACGAGTGGCACCAGGTTTTGCGACATCGACCAGTCTTCGCCGATGGTTGCATCGGCACTTGCACCAGCGGCGTTGAAGTAGCGCAGACTTACCGAACGTAAGCCGATTGATTCGCATGATGACAAAAACTTTTCCACGATCGCTTTGGTTTCGGCATACACACTCTCGGGTCGTAATGGTGCGTCTTCGGTGACAGGCACATGATCGGGGTTGCCATAAACCGCCGCTGACGAAGAAAAGACAATCTTTTCGACACCATTGGCCATGAGTGCGCGCACAAGTGCGATCGTGCCAGCAACGTTGTTGTTGTAGTAACGCAATGGTTGCTCCATCGACTCACCGACTGCTTTGTAGGCAGCAAAATGGATGACTTCGGAAACTTCAAACTTGCGACAAACCTTGTCGATGATCTTTGCGTCGCTGATGTTGCCCTCGACGAATGGGACGTTGCCAACCCGACTTTTGTGACCAAGCTCAAGTGAGTCAAGCACCACAACGTCGCGACCTTGGGCGACAAGTGCACGCACGGTGTGTGATCCGATGTAGCCAGCGCCACCGGTGACAAGAACAGTCATGAAATAACCCTAACGACGGGGACGGTCTTGTTTGTCAACATCTTGCGCCCGTTGCATCTGCTTGAAGCCACGTACTTTGAGTAGAGAAGCTTGTGAGTGAATGTCGGCAACCGATCGGGGTTTGGCATCGCTAAACACACCAGCGGCCTTTTTCCATCCGGTGGGGCGAACTCCAAATGTTTTGCCAAGTAGAGCGATAAAGATCTCAGTTTTTTCTTCGCCATAGCCAGGTAATTCTCGAAGACGCTTGCGCAATTCCTCTGCGTCTTCAATCTTCTTCCACACGTTTGATCCTTTGCCTTTGTATTCGGCGGCAAGAATCACGCACATCTGATGAATCCGTTTTGCCATTGATGCTGGAAACCGATGTATCGCTGGTTTCTCGCAGCAAATCGAAACGAACTTCTCTTCTTTCATTGCAGCGATTTTTGACGCGTCGCAATGACCGAGTCGTTGTTTGATCGTGTACGGGCCAGTGAACGCCCACTCCATGGGCACTTGCTGATCGAGCAGCATGCCAATGAGCAACGCCGTTCCGTTGCTGTTGAGCAATGCATCGGCCTTTGGGATTCCCGTGATGAACAGGACGCGAGTTGGGGGAGATGATGTAGTTGCAGTCATAGCTACAAGTATCGCTTATGAATAGAGCGGGCCGATGCCTTCTGGGTTGATTGCGTATGCGGTGATTGCCGCTTGCACCACTTCTGACTTGATAGTGCCGGCCAAAGCAAGTTGGTGCAAGACCGTGACAACCACATGGGGCATGTTGACTTCGAAGTGTTGGCGCAATGCTTCTCGGGTGTCGCTACGACCCATTCCGTCAGTGCCAAGAGGAGTAAACGATCGGCCGGGGATAAACCTTGCAACCTGCTCGGGCACTGCGCGCATAAAGTCGGTGACCGCGACAATTGGACTAAATGGGTTTGGTGTGTCGCCGAGTAAGCGGGTCACGAGCGGCTGGCGTGGTGCACCTAAAGGGTGCAGTTTGTTCCAACGCTCGACTTCGAGCGCCTCTTCACGCAATGTTTTGTATGAAGTAGCAGACCATAAGTCGATGCCAACATCATATTTCTCGAGAAGTTCTGCGGCTGCTGCTCGCGCAGCACCTTGGGCAGCACCTGAAAACAAAATTGTTGCGCGGTGCTTGCCGCCAGTGGCCTCTTGCCACTTGTATAAACCCTGCACAATGTCGGCTTCAATTGCTGGCGACACTGGTCGCGCTGGCATTTGATAATTCTCGTTGTACAGCGTGATGTAATAAAAAATGTCTTCAGGTGTATCGCCGTACATGCGATTGAGACCATTTTTAACAATCGCGGCAACTTCATATGCAAATGCGGGGTCATATGCCTGGCAGAAGGGAACTGTGCTCGCGAGCAGCAGGCTGTGTCCGTCTTGATGTTGTAAACCTTCACCCATGAGTGTTGTGCGACCAGCAGTTGCTCCAAGCAAAAATCCACGCGTGCGTGCATCGGCTGCTTGCCAAATGAGGTCACCTACGCGTTGAAAACCAAACATGGAATAAAACGTGTAGAACGGAACCATTGGTACACCACGCGTTGCGTAACTTGTGCCTGCTGCAATAAAACTGGCCATGCTGCCAGCCTCGGTGATGCCTTCTTCAAGAATTTGGCCCGATGTTGACTCGGCGTAGCTCAGCAACAGTGCGTGATCAACGGGCTCGTACTTTTGCCCCTGCGACGCGTAGATCTTGAGTTCGCGGAATAACGAATCCATTCCAAATGTGCGAGCTTCGTCGGGGATGATTGGCACGACACGCGCACCAAAATCTTTGTCGCGAGCCATGTTGCGCAAAAGGCGAGTAAAGACCATGGTGGTGCTCACCGCTTGCTCGCCGCTGCCAGAGTCAAACTCGCTAAACGCATCTGGGCTTGGCAATACAAGTGGCTTGCGTGCAGTGGTTGTGCGCTTTGGAACCGAGCCGCCGAGTGCGCGACGTCGCTCCATCATGTATTGGTATTCAACACTGTCCTCGGCAGGACGGAAATACGGTGGATCGTCACCGCTGAGTGCTGAGTCTGGGATCTCGTCATTGAGGCGCAGAGTGTCACGCAAAGTACGCAACTGTTCATCGGTCATTTTTTTGATCTGATGCGTGGCGTTACGACCTTCGATCTCGTGACCGAGTGTCCAACCCTTTACTGTTTTGCACAAAATGGCTGTGGGTCTGCCTGAACCAATGTTTTCACTCGCTGCTTTAAACGCAGCAAACAACTTGCGATAGTCGTGCCCGCCACGGGGAAGCATCTCGAGTTCTTCATCGCTCAGGTGCGAGACCATCTCGCGCAATCGTGGGTCTGGACCAAAGAAGTTTTCGCGAATGTAGTTGCCATTTTCAATGATGTAGCGCTGAAATTCGCCATCGACGGTGTTGTTCATCTTGTTGAGTAACACACCAGTCGTATCGCGCGCGAGTAGCTCGTCCCATTTTGAACCCCAAATAACTTTGATGACGTTCCAGCCTGCGCCACGAAACACGGCTTCGAGTTCTTGAATAATCTTGCCATTGCCACGCACCGGACCATCGAGGCGTTGCAAGTTGCAGTTGACAACAAACGTGAGGTTGTCGAGTTGTTCTCGTGCGGCAAGCGAGATTGATCCGAGAGTTTCTGGCTCGTCGCATTCTCCGTCGCCTAGAAAAGCCCACACCCGACTATTGGAAGTGTCATCGAGTTGTCGGTTTTGTAAGTATCGATTAAATCTGGCGTGATACAAAGCGGTGAGCGGACCAAGACCCATTGAGACCGTTGGAAACTCCCAAAACTCTGGCATCAGTCGTGGATGCGGATAGCTCGAGAGACCTTGACTATTGCGGCCGATCTCACGCCTGAAATGATCGAGATCGTCTTCGTCTAAACGGCGCTCAATAAATGCTCTGGCATAGACGCCAGGTGCTGCGTGACCTTGAAAATAGATGTGGTCACCCGGAGTGCCGCTGTCTTTGCCGCGAAAGAAGTGATTGAAACCAACTTCGTACAAACTTGCCGACGACGCAAATGTTGAGAGGTGACCGCCGATGCCTTCGGCGTTGGTGTTGGCGCGCACCACCATCACGGCAGCATTCCAGCGGATGTATGCGCGGATGCGTCGCTCAATGTGTTCGTCGCCAGGAAACCACGGTTCTTGCTCGCGAGGAATGCTGTTGACATACGGAGTCGAAACTGTTGCTGGAAAACTCACTTGCGATTCGCGTGCGCGCTCGAGAAGTCGGGACAACAAATATCTTGCGCGTGTTTTGCCTTGCACATCAACGACGGCGTCAAGTGAGTCGAGCCACTCTGCAGTTTCACCAGGGTCGGTATCGGGCAACTGGTGCATCGAACCGTCAAAGATCATGGGCTCATTCTCGCAGACTTACTGGTGGGTACCTGCCGAACGGCTTCAGATCAGCAAGTATTTAGGTCGTGATTGTTATCTACACCGATGGAGCGTGTTCGGGAAACCCAGGCCCTGGTGGCTGGGCGTGGGCAACATTTCCAACAGGTGAACCTTGTGCAACGGGTGGCGAAACTCATACGACAAATCAACGTATGGAATTGATGGCAGCGTTGGAAGCATTGCGCGCGCACGCCGATCATGCGGGTCCAATAGAAATTCGTTCTGACAGCACCTATGTGGTGCATTGTTTTCGAGACTCGTGGTGGGTTGGTTGGCAAAAACGTGGATGGAAAAATTCGCAGCGTCAGCCAGTGGCCAACCGTGATATTTGGGAGCTGCTGATAGATGCAGTAAATAAACGCGGTGATGTGACCTTTACGTGGGTCAAGGCGCATAATGGCGAGCCAATGAATGAGCATGTAGACGCACTTGCTGTGGCGGCGTCGCTCGGCTTTGCTTGATGCATACCAACTTGCGTAGAGTTGCACTTCATGGAACTCAACGGAGCAAGCGCAATAGTCACAGGTGGAGCATCAGGAATTGGTGAGGCATGCGTTCGCTTGCTGGCCAAGCGTGGTGCCAAAGTCGTTATCGCCGACATTCAAGAAGAAAAAGGTCAGGCGCTAGCAAAAGAAGTTGGCGGAGCGTATTGCAAAGTTGACGTGACAAACACGCAAGACATCATCAATGCTGCAGAGATGGCTAAGTCGATGGGTCCAATTCGCGCACTTGTCAACTCGGCTGGCATTGGTTGGGCACAACGCACTGTTGGCAAAGACGGTTCATACGAGTCGGCTGCCAACTTGGACGCATTCAAAAAAGTTGTGGCCATCAACTTGGTTGGCACGTTTGATTGCATTCGCATCATCGGCACTGCAATGAGCACAAACGAACCACTTGAAAACGGCGAGCGTGGTTCAATCTGCAACATGGCATCAGTCGCTGCATTTGACGGACAAATTGGTCAGGCCTCGTACTCGGCATCCAAGGGTGGCGTTGTTGGTATGACATTGCCGATTGCTCGTGACCTTTCGGCCATCGGTATTCGCGTCAACACCGTTGCACCAGGTCTTATTGACACACCGATTTATGGTCAGGGCGAAAACAGCGAGTTGTTCAAAGCCAATTTGCAAAAGGGTGTGCTTTTCCCGCAACGACTTGGTTACCCAGAAGAACTTGCAAGCATGGTGGTCGAATGCATCACCAACAGTTATATGAATGCCGAGACGATTCGCGTTGACGGTGGCATTCGCATGACACCTAAGTGATCTGACGTTGAGCGCGCGGTAATGAGCGTGCAATCATGACTCACGTACTGCATCAACATCCGTTTACGCCCTACGACGAGTTGCCCACAATTGATTTCACCTCGTTTAAGGCGCTACCAATGGCCGACTCGATGCTGCCGGCAGAAATGACCAATGAGTTTCGGCATCGTGTGGGAACACGCCCGCTCGACATGGCGCAATGGTTGCCAAGTGATGAAGAGACCGCGCCGACAATTGCTATGAAGCGGGAATTACTTCGCACTCGGCGCGACGAAGTGGTTTCACTGCATCCAGGCGGCGAGGTAGTTGCGCAAGAAGCAGCACAATTGGTGGCTGATTTTGTTGGTACGAAGCTGCAGTCGACAGGTATCGACGCCCTTGTCGAGGCAGCCCTAATGGTTGCTGACGACTTGGTGGTCATGAACCAAGTCGTTGTTGCCGGTGTGGTGTGCTCGCCAAGCCGATGGAGGTTGAGCTCCAAGTTGGGACAAGACATGCTGGCCGTGCATCGACCGGTCGCACGATATGCAGAGCAAGTAGGCGGTGCGGTAGATACAACAATGGCAAGACTGAAGGCCGACCAACCTATGGTTCGATCTAATTGGACGATCGAAGATCACTGCGCATTGTTTCAACCAATTGGACCCAGTGCGCCGCTTTTGAGTGACCCATCACAACTGTGGGTGCGCATGGAAAGACAGACGCTTCGTGCTCTGCCGCTCAGCGGCGGATCACTGTTTACGATTCGCACCTATCAGCAACCGATCACGCAGTACGTTGCGAGAGGCGCCGACAAGGCACGAACCTTGCACTCGCTGATACAGCGTCTTCCAGATGATGTGGCCAAATACAAATCACTGTTGCACTACCGCGAATCGCTCTTGGCTTGGTTGGAGAGTTATATCTAACTCACTGCGCAAGAATTAGGTGGTGTATTCGGCGTTAATGCGCACATAACCATCGGTGAGATCGCAGCCCCACACAGTTGCATCGCTCGTGCCGGTAGCCAGACTGACATGAATGCGCACATCTTTTCCACGCATGTATTGACTTAAGTTTGCGAGACCTTCTGCGTCCACTGGGGTGGGGTACACCTCTTGCGAGCCAAACCGAATCACCACATTGTCTTGATTGATATCTAGGTATTGACTGCACTTGCCAACTGCCATTGCCACACGACCCCAGTTTGGGTCTGCACCGTGCACCGCAGTCTTTACAAGGGGAGAGTTAACGATTGCCTTGGCAACTGTTTTGGCCTGATCACGATTTTTTGCAGCATCAACGTGAACCTCGATAAGTTTTTCGGCACCTTCGCCGTCTCGCGCTACTTGTTTGGTGAGTGACAGCGCAACTTCGTACAACGCCTGCTCAAATGCGACAAGGTCAACGACGCCAGCGGCACCGCTCGCCATCACAATCGCCGTATCGCTTGTAGAAGTATCGGTATCTACCGAAACGCAATTGAACGTTTGGTCGATGACTTTACGAAACACGTGGTCGAGATTGGCTGGCGCAATGAGTGCGTCGGTAAAAATCATGGTGATCAGGGTCGCCATGTTTGGCTCGATCATGCCAACACCTTTTGCTACGCCTACGACGCGGGCGCTCGAGCCGCTAACAGTGGCTTGCGCAACCTTGGAAACCGTGTCCGTCGTCATGATTCCTCGCGCCACAGCGTCTGCCGAAGTTTCGGCGCAAGGCTGAGGGATGGATGTAAGGCCCATACGAACATTGGTCATTGGGTACTGACGGCCAATCACGCCTGTCGAAGCAATGAGTACTTCTGTGGTGGCGCAATTGAGAGTTGACGCAACGTTGGCAACAATTTCGCGGGCATTTGCCATTCCCTCAGCGCCAGTTGCGACGTTGGCATTTTTGGAGATCACTACTACGGCGCGAGCAGAAAGATTGGCGATGTGCTCGCGACTCACTACGACACTTGGGCCAGCAAAACGACTTTGTGTAAACACGCCAGCAGCCGAGCAAGTACCGTCGGCAACAACGAGCGTGAAGTCGTCAGTTGTGTCCTTGATGCCAATGTTTGCCACGTGGGAACGAAAACCAAGTGGAAGCTGGACTGTCATGATGGGCTTTGCGGTGCTTACTTGCCTGCGAAGTGCTTTTCAAGATTTTCAAGAGTTTTAGTCATGAACTTCTCATTGCTTTTCATTGAACCCCTGAGCTTGAGAATCAGAATTGACTTGCTTCCGTTGTAATCAAATTGCTCAACAACTTTTGTACCGCCATCAACTGGTTCAAGGATGTAGCGCCAAATGTGACCACCAAGGTGTCGCCAAGCAATATGTCGATTTTCTTCAAATTCAACAACGGTGTTGGTCATCTTGTACGGAACGCCGATCTTCATATCCATCGTAAACTTTGCGTCGAGTGATAAACGTGGTGGAGCAGAAACTCGCGCGGCTTTGACACTGCCCGATCCATCGATCTTTGAATGTTGACGCGGGTCTGCAAGAACTTCAAAAATGAGTCCAGGGGCTGCGGACACAAAGCGCTCGACTGAAACTATTTTGGTTTTTGTGTCGTGAGTCATGTATTCAGGCTAGGCGAGCGAACGCACTACAGCCTCGCCGCATCGCCGACCTGAATAGAGGGCGCCTTGGATGGAGCCTGTGTCGCGATGGTCGCCACAAACAAATCGGCCATTGCCAAGTGACACTCGTTGCTTGGGTGAGAACGGCGCAGATTGCACTGGGCCACCGTGGCTAATCGCATAGGTGCGCAAATGTTTCCATGTGTCAACTTGTGGCCCCCACCATTTGCGCAATTGTTGTCGGGCAAGTTGCTCAAGATTTCCAGAGATCACACCAGGTAGCGCTGCAGCAATGAGGTGTTTATTGGGCGGTGCGTACGACGGCGCAACATTACTGATAATTGCGACATTGAGTACGGGGCCTTTGCCGGAGCCATCGAGGATGACATATTTCTTGTCGTTTGGTGGAGTGTCGGCCGAAAAATATACGCAGCCGGCGGTGCGGGATTGTACGGGTGGCAAATTTAGCAAGATCGATGCACTTGGGCCGTCGGTAGCGACGACAACAGCACGTGCTGCAATGCGCTCGCCACTGCGCAGAATCACCACCGTTCCGTCAAGTGATTTGACAGGTGAATTGAGGTGGATGGTGTTGGGGTGCAGACGGGATGCCAGTTGCTCGGGAAGAGCCTGCATGCCATGCGCTGGCAACACGCTTTGACCTTCGCTCAGTGAGCGAAAAATGATGTCGAACATGCGTCGCGATGTCGCCAATTGTGGGTCGAGTTGGACGCCGCCAAAGAGTGGTTTGAAGAACGTCTCAATCATGCGGTGCGAAAAACCGGCACTGCGAAGTGCGTCGAGTGTTGACATGTCTGCATTGCGCAATAATTTGGGAGCAACACCACGCAATACGCGCAGTCGCAACAACACGATGCGCAATTTGTCAATCACCGTGCCAATCGGGGCAAAGGTAGTGGCGAGCAATGTCGAAGGCTTACGAAATGGATCTGAAACCACATGACCTTTTCCAGGACCACCATTTTTGTTTTTGATCCAAACAAGTGCGCCAGGGTCAAAAGCTTGTAGGTCGAGTGCCTCCATATCAACTTGTGTGTCGAGTTCTGGATACGCAGTGAGCAATACCTGAAATCCTCGATCGAGTAAAAACCCATCCACGTTGTCAGTGCGCACACGTCCACCGACCGCATCTGAAGATTCGACAATCACAACACTCAATCCACTCTGTTGAATCTGTTGTGCAGCAGCCAGACCGGATAGACCAGCGCCGATGACAACGACATCAACCTGTGTGGGAAGCGTCATATTTTTTTAACTTTTCAGCTTTTTAGCTATTTTTTAAGCAATGCGCGCAGCGCTACTTCAAGTGTTGGATGCACGAATTGGTAACCACTGGCATTGAGTGCTGCAGGGATAACTCGTTGCCCAGTAAACAGCAATGCGTCAGCAAGTTCTCCGCCAAGTATTGCTTTTGGTGCAAATGGCGGGATTGGAAGAAAAGCTGGGCGCTTGACTACTCGTGCGAGCGTGCTCGTGAACTCGGCATTCGTCACCGGGTTTGGGGCAGTGAGGTTGACAGCGCCACTCACGTTAGCAGTCAACAGATGCTCAATCGCACCGACTTCATCATCGATCGAGATCCAACTCTGCCACTGCTTGCCATTGCCAAACTTGCCGCCAAGACCAAGTTGAAATAACGGCAACTGTTTTTTGAGCGCACCACCCTGCGGGGTGAGCACAATGCCGGTGCGTAACAACACGGTACGAACTCCAGCATCGGATGCAGGCTTTGCCTCATGCTCCCATTGCTCGCAAACGTCGGCAAGAAAACTCGTGCCATGGGTACTGACTTCGGTGAGTTGCTCTTCGCCACGTGGGCCGTAAATACCTATTGCCGAACCAGACAAAAATACCGAGGGTTTTTGGTTCATGCTGCCAATTGTGGTTGCGAGCAAATTGGTGGTGACGGTACGACTCTCCAAAATCTCACGCTTATATGACGATGTCCATCGCTTGTCACCGATGCCGGCACCCGACAGATGGATCACTGCGCCAGCACCCTCAAGTGCCGATGCGCTCAGCACACCAGCCTTTGGGTCCCACATGATTTCGCCAGTGCTGGCGGCGCGACGAACAAGTCGCACAACATCGTGGCCGTGCTGTTGTAATTGCGTGACGAGACTTTTGCCGATGAGCCCACTGGCTCCAGAGATAATAATTTTCATGTAGTCAGACTACGCAGCAAATTACGGAATAACGATTGGCACCGATGTGACAACAGTATTTGGCCTAAACAACAAACGGGCCTTGATGGCAAGTGCCGATTGGTTGTGGAGCCACTGGGATCGCACGCTGGTGACGAACTCGGGGATGATGACCGTAATGAGGTCATCGTCGTATTCGGCATCTAGTTCGTTAATACGATTGAGGATCGGCTCAGTGAGGTCGCGATATTCGGAAGTAACTGTTTGAAGTTCGACATCGGACAGATTGAATTTCACCCACGCTTCGTCAATCTTTTGTCGGTCCTCTGCAGTCTCTACTATCGAGATCGCAATCAGTCTGTCTGGGCGCAGACTTTGTGCATAACGAATTGCCTGAAGGGTTCCCTGATTGACCGAACCAACGAGCACAATGACGAAGTGTGTATGGAATGGTGCTGTATAACCCTCTTGTACATTGAGGAAACTTCGAACTCGTGTGTAGTGACGATTAATTGCCACAAAGCAAAAGACAAGAGTTGGGATTACTACTGCAGGAATCCATGCTCCATCGGCAAACTTGACAACAACAACAACGCCTGCAACAAGCGCGGTTGTCGATGCACCAAATGCGGACATCACGGCACGCGGAATCCAGCCGGGTTCTTTGAGTTTGCGGTGACGTACGAACATTCCCGCTTGGCTCAATGTGAAACCGGTAAATACTCCAACGGCATAGAGCGGAATGAGTGCGTTGACGAGTCCACCGAAAATGACGACGAGTGCGCCAGATGAGACTCCAAGAAAAATCACACCGTTAGAAAAGACGAGTCGGTCGCCACGATTCATGAACTGCCTAGGCATGTAGTTGTCTTTAGCAATGATCGACGACAACCGCGGGAAGTCTGCATAGCCCGTGTTGGCAGCAAGTATCAAGATTCCAAACGTGGCAAATTGTGAAACGAAGAAAAAGATGTTTCGACCGCCATAGACCTGCTCTGCCAACTGGGCGAGCACGGTATCTTTAATCAGACCCTCATGGTCTTTGAGTGGCTGAAGGTTTTGTGCGAGAACACTGAGCCCAAAGAAACTCGTGCCAAGAATGAAAGCCATGATCACGAGAGTGATGGAAGCATTTTTGGGTTCTGGTTTTTTGAATGCAGGCACACCATCGGCAACTGCTTCAATACCAGTGAGTGCAACTGCTCCCGAAGAGAAAGCCTTAAGGAAGAAAAATAATGTCACGCTATTTGTTTGGGAAAGGAGTTCTTTGGCCACTTCGGAATCATGACTGATCGGGGGTAGGTCCATAAAGAAAACTTTAAAAAGTCCGACCCCGATGAGGGAAAAGAGACAGATGATGTACAGGTATGTTGGCGGCGCAAAGAGTGATCCGGATTCTTTGAGGCCACGAAGATTGGCAATCGTGATCAGTGCAATAAAGCCCACACATAACTCAACTCGGTACGGCGCCATTCCATTGAAAGCCGAGATGATTGCAGCACAACCACCGGCAACAGAGACCGCAACGGTGAGGATGTAATCGACGAGCATTGATCCACCCGCGACCAATGAAGGATATTTGCCTAAATTTTCTCGCGAAACTACGTATGAGCCTCCACCATTTGGGTAGGCGAAAATAGTTTGGCGATAACTACTCACAACGATGGCAAGCAAGATCACCACCATGATGGACAATGGGACGAGATTGTTATACGCGGCGACACCTGCACCAGCCAGCGCCAAAAATACGATCAGGATCTCTTCGGTTGCATAAGCGGTAGACGAGATGGCATCGCTTGCAAACACGGGCAAGGCAATTTTCTTGGGCAAGCGGTGGTGGGCGTCGTCAGCGGACGAGATTGGTTTACCGATGAAGAACCGCTTCATCGCACTGGATTTAGTTGATGTAGCCATAAGCGTTGTAAAGCCTGCCACACGAAGGCCTCTTATGGCGAGTAATTCGCCTACGCTGATTGACTGTCAAGGAAACTAGGAGACCAAAGTGCATGTAGTCATAGTTGGATGCGGGCGGGTTGGCTCGACACTGGGTCGAGAGCTCACTGCTACTGGTCACACCGCGGCTGTCATTGATCGCAAGCCAGAAGCGTTTTCGCGGCTAGGCGAATCGTTCACTGGTCAGAAGATCACCGGAATCGGTTTTGATCGCGAGGTTTTGATCGCTGCTGGTATTGAACGAGCAGGCGCACTTGCAGCGGTTACTAACGGCGACAACTCAAACATTTTGATTGCCCGTGTTGCTCGTGAAGAGTTTGGGATTGAGCGAGTGGTGGCACGTATTTATGATCCGAAGCGCGCCGAAATTTATGAGCGACTTGGTATCGCGACCGTTGCCACCGTTAAGTGGACATCTGAGCGCATCTTGCGACGTATCTTGCCAGAGTTACCGGCAGTTGAGTGGACAGACCCGAGTGCTTCGGTCGTGCTTGTAGAACGCGAGATGCCAAAACATTTGATTGGGCAACGAGTTACAACTATTGAAACAGCATCAGCCCGTGTTGTTGCTGTGCGCAGACTCGGCTTGGCAATGATTCCAAATGCTGACACCATTGTTCAAGAAGGTGATGTTGTGTATGTCGCATCAGAGATTGCTTCGCTGAGCCAATTTGATGCAAGCCTTGCATCAGCACCAAACGGAAAGGGTCACTGAACATGAAAGTGGTCATTGCGGGTGGGGGCAGTGTTGGCAGGTTTACTGCACAACAACTTTTTGAATCTGGGCATGAAGTAACGATTATTGAAAGTGATCGCGCAGTCGTGCGCGAGTATGGGCAGTCGAGTACAACAACTGGAGTTAAGTGGCATCAAGGTGATGCATGCGATGTGGCGGTGCTTGCTGCAGCCGGAGCAACACTTGCTGATGTTGTTGCGTCTGTAACTGGCGACGACGAAGACAATCTTGTCGTATCACTCCTTGCAAAGCAAGAGTTTGGTGTGCCACGCGTGGTTGCTCGAGTCAACAACCCAAACAACTATTGGATGTTTAATGACATGTGGGGCGTGGATGTTTCGGTGTCGACGCCGCACCTCATCACGAGCCTGGTGCAAGAAGCAGTGACTGTCGGAGCATTTGTGCGCTTGATGCAACTCAAGGGTGGCAAGGCAGAGCTCGTTGAGGTCACGTTGGCAGAGTCATCGCCTGCCAAAGACAAAGCACTTTCCGAGTTGCAGTTTCCACGCAGCGCAACTGTTGTTGCCATTGTGCGCGACGAGCGCGTGCTGGTGCCCGACAAAGCCACTGTGTTGCGCGTGGGCGACGAAGTAATGGCGCTGATCTCTGAAGACGCCGAAGCCGCAGTGCAAAAAATATTGGTTGGCTAACCGGCAACTCTTGCTGCAGAGTTACTCTGCAGCGTGCGGCAATAGTGTGTATCCGGGGTTAAGAAAAACCATACTGTTGTGTTCTCGATAAGCGACACCTTCAACTGCGATGCATCCACCGTGTTCGATGCCAGCGATGTGGCGACGACCACTGAAAATAACAGTGACCTGACCTGTCCCATCGTTGATCACAATTTCCATTGATGGGATACCAGACCTTGGTTTCATGGTCATGCGCTTCACTTCACCGCACACCTTGACCTTGGTGCGTACAACAACTTCTCCGAGCGGTGTCAGATTGAGGTCGATGAATTTGTCGACGAGACGTTCGGCGTCCAACTCTCTGATGCCTTTGTTGGCCGCCTTCAACATATTTTTCAGACCCATCAGGATCCCCCTAATTTATTGAGCATCGCCGTCAAGGTTACTTCGTCCATTGCACCCACATTTGTTTCGGATGTTCCGTCTTGTCGGATAAACACCCAAGCTGGTTGATAAGGCACTTCAAACTGCGCAAAAATTAGACCATCATTGTCTTTGATGTTTGCAAATGTGAGTTGGTGCTTGGAAATAAAATCTTGCATCGATTGATCTGAGCCATTCCAGGCCACACCAATGATGTGTACTTTGCCTGCAAGTTGTTTGTTTGCCGCCTCGACCGAGGGTGCTTCATAGTTGCACGTGGCTCAACCAGGCGCCCAGAACCACAATGCAACAGGAGACTTTTGTAATTCGGATTGCAAATTGATTTCGCCACCGCCAACAAAGGTCGCATTGAAATCAGTGGTTGATGTTGATTGTGATTGACTCACCGAATCAGTTGTCTGTGTGGATGTATCGGCTCCACATGAAACCGAAGCAATGGCAAAAGCTCCTACGAAAAGTGCTGTGCTCAATGTACGCATGTGACTGATAGTACTCAAACAAACAATGGCGCACTGATCTAGACTGATCTTTTCATGAGTACTCGTAAATTAATTTTGTGGGCGCTGATATGTGGCGTAGTGATTCTGATTGCGGGCACTGCCAAGTTGTTTCAAACGTCACAAAAACCAGTTGAAGTGCAGCTGCTTGCCTTGGGCGACTCGGTGACGCTTGGCGATATGACCGTGAGTGTGACGGCATTGCGTGACACTGCAGATCGAACATTGGTGGACGTGACGATGGTGGGGGTTGCAGAGGCTCAGGCAATGGAAGGATGGAAGATGCTTGCAGCGGGCGAAGTGTCTGACCCGGTGATGCTGCCAGTTGGTGCAGGCACCGAATGCACGCTCACAAAACTTGCCGAAACGCTTACGTGTACCGTTGCATTCCCTGTGTCTGAAGGCACGCGCACCGTTGCCTATATTCGTGCAGGTGAGCAACGACAATGGGCAACAGCGCCCTGATGCTCAAGCGTTATCGTTAACAATGACGATTCGTTGGAGGTGGTGAGTACGGTCGAGCAATTTGATCTCGTGGTCATTGGTGGTGGCCCAGGTGGCTACGCCGCTGCTTTTTATGGCGCGTCGGCAGGTCTCAACGTTGCGTTGATTGAGCGCGACACAATTGGTGGTACATGCTTGAACCGCGGTTGTATTCCGGCCAAAGCCTTTTTGGAAACTGCTGCCGTCAACAGACACGTGATACACGCTGCGGATTTTGGCATCAATGCCACCGCAACTGGTGTTGACTTTGGTGTTGCACAAAAGCGCAAACAAACAATCGTCAACAATTTAGTAAAAGGTCTTACAGGTCTTACTAAATCAAAAAAAGTTACGTACATTCTTGGCACTGGTTCACTTGGCGCAAACCGCACGGTGAGTGTGCAATTGTCGGCAGGCGGTACTCAAGAGTTGCAAGGTCGCAACATTGTGTTGGCTGCTGGTTCGGTACCGCGCATGATCCCTGGCTTTAGTGATGGCGGGCCAATTATGACGTCGGACGAAGTGCTGATGCTCGACAAAATTCCTGCGCGCATCGCAGTTATCGGTGGTGGCGCAATTGGTTGTGAGTTTGCATCCACATTTGCCGACCTCGGTTCAACGGTGACGATTCTTGAAGGTCTGCCAAAGATTCTTCCTGGTCTTGACCCTGATGTTGCTGCGGTCGTTGTCAAGAGTTTCAAGAAGAAGAACATTGATATTCGCACTGGCGTCAAAGTTAATGGTCACGAACCAACGACTAGTGGTGGTACCACGGTGTTGTTTGGTGAAGGCGAGCGACTCGATGTTGATGCAGTCATCGTGTCGGTTGGTCGCAAACCGTTCACTGATCATCTTGGGTTGACTGGTACTGCAGTAAAAGTTACTGATCGTGGGTTCGTCGATGTCGACGGGTTTTGTTTGACAGGTGAACCAGGTGTGTATGCGGTTGGAGACCTCATCAACACTCCACAACTGGCGCACGTTGCTTATGCCGAAGCGATTGTGGCAATCAAGCACATGCGCGGCGAAAAGGTATATCCCGTGATGTATGACAGAGTGCCGTGGGCAATTTATTGTCACCCTGAAGTTGCGTGGTCTGGGCCGTCTGAAGAAGAGGCGCGCGCAAAGGGGCACGATGTCGTTGTTGCCAAGCACCAGTTTCGGGCGAATAGTCGCGCGATGATTATCGGTGAGACCGAGGGACTTGTGAAAATCATTGCCAAGAAAAACGCCGATGGTACGGCAGGCCAAGTGCTTGGAGTGCACATGGTTGGCCCGTGGGTAACCGAACAGTTATCGGGTGGTTACTTGGCGGTCAACTGGGAAGCAACAGTGGAAGAAATCTCAGAATTCATCATGCCGCACCCTTCATTGTCAGAGTTGTTTGGTGAAACTGTGATGTCGCTGACTGGCCGCAGCATCAATGCCTAAGAAAACTCATACGCTATTACGGGGGAACCATGGCTGACATCACACTTCCACAACTTGGAGAAACAGTCACCGAGGGAACTATTACCAAATGGTTTAAAAAAGTTGGCGACACAGTTGCTGCTGACGAACCACTCTTTGAAGTCTCGACCGACAAGGTGGACACCGAAGTGCCATCACCAATTTCTGGAACACTCACCGAAATTAGGGTTGCCGAAGGCGACACCGTGCCAGTTGGAACAGTGATTGCCGTTGTTGGAGTCGCTGGTGCTGCACCCGTGCCAACTCCTGCACCAGCGCCTGTTGTTGCTGCACCTGTTGTTGCTGCGCCCGTGCCAACTCCTGCAGCTGCGCCTGTTGTTGCTGCGCCAGTTATAACTTCTAACAAGTTGCTCTCGCCAGTCGTGCGCAGGTTGGTTGCCGAGCACGGCATTGATGTAAACGCATTGGTTGGCAGCGGGCCAGGTTCACGAATCACGCGCGAAGATGTGCTCGATTACATCGATCGCAACGGTCTCAAAGCAACGCCTGCTGCTGCGCCTACATCAGTTGTTTCTGCACCAGTTATTGCGGCACCTGCGCCTGTTGCGCCAGCACCAGTGGTTCACGCGCCCACACCCGCACCCGCACCGGTGTCGCGTCCGGCTGTGGTGTCAAGCGAGCGCGAGCAAGTCATTGCGCTGACGAAGATTCGCAAGCTCACTGGCTCACACATGATCATGTCGAAGAGCACGAGCCCACACGCATTCAGTGTTGTTGAAGCTGACTACGCCAATGTCGATCGCACGCGTGCTGCAATCAAAGAATCTTGGAAAGCCGGAGAGGGATTTAGCCTTACGTATCTTCCATTTATTTCGCGCGCAATAATTGATGCACTTCGCGAGTTTCCGCACCTCAACGCATCCATTGACGGAGACAACTTGATCGTGCACAGCTATGTCGACTTGGGGGTTGCTGTCGACCTGGATTACACAGGTTTGCTTGTGCCAGTGGTGAGAAATGCAGATGGCAAACGAATTCGGGCCATCGCGCGCGAGATCAATGACCTTGCATCACGTGCGCGCAATCGCAAATTGTTGCCAGACGAAATTCAGGGTGGCACGTTCACCATTTCTAATAATGGTTCAGCAGGGTCAGTACTCACCATGCCGATCATTAATCAGCCTCAAGTCGCGATCATGTCAACCGATGCCATTGTGCGAAAGCCAGTTGTGGTTACGTCTTCGGATGGCAGCGAAAGCATCGCAATTCATCCTGTAGGCAACTTATCAATGTCGTGGGATCATCGCGCATTCGACGGTGCATACGCAGGCAGATTCTTGGCACGCGTCAAACAGATTCTTGAAACACAAGATTGGTCAGCCGAACTCTAAGAGCGGAATAAGCCATGAGTAACTCATCGATAACGCTTCATAGCAGGTGGCTCGGTCGTGTGCCATATCGCGAAGCCCTCGCATTGCAATCTGGATTGTTCGAACAGGGCGTAGATCAACACTTGTTGTTGCTTGAGCATCCACATGTTTTTACTTACGGGCACACCGCCGACTTGGCAAATAATTTGCGCTGCGAGCCAGTGACGGTCGGTGCAGAGTTGGTGCAGGTGCAACGCGGTGGCGACATCACCTATCACGGGCCAGGTCAGTTGGTTGGCTACCCGATATTGAGTTTGCAACCAAAGCATGGCACTGATGGCCCTGCTGATACTCGCTCCTATATATATGACGTTGAGCAATTGATCATTGACACACTGACCCAACTTGGCGTTCACACTGCCGGGCGAATGGGTGAGTTTCCCGGCGTGTGGCTAGATCCAAATACTGATGAGGCTCGAAAGATTTGTGCGATCGGTGTGCGGGTGGGCAGTGGGTCAACGGATCGCCGCACGATGCACGGATTTGCACTCAATGTCTCGACCGACATGACATTTATGCGCGAGCACATCGTGCCGTGCGGAATTGCCGACTATGCGGTTACGTCCTTGTTGGAAGAGGGCTTTGACGTGTCGATGAACGATGTTGTTGACATCGTTGTGCGATTGGCTCAATTGAGATGGGGTTCGCAACACAGCACGCGAGCTGATGTGGCATGGAAGCACAACCCGCAAGATCTCTCCGCATTTTCGAGAGGCGAAGGCGCAGGAGAACCAGTGCGCATGATCAAGCGACTCGAACAAGCGGGCGTTACGGACGGCTTAAGCATTTCGGTGCGTAAGCCAGAGTGGATTCGTCCACACGTGCAACACACCGATGAAGTGTTGAAAACAAAGCGCACACTTCGCGATCTCAATTTGGTGACTGTCTGTGAACAAGCAGGCTGCCCAAACTTGAGTGAGTGCTGGAACGACGGCACTGCAACATTTATGGTGCTGGGCGAGCGGTGCACGAGGGCGTGTGGGTTTTGTTTGATTGACACGCAAAAACCTCTGCAGCCCGATACCGACGAACCGCGCCGAGTGGCCGAAGCAGTGCAGCGAATGGGTCTTGAGTTTGCCGTGCTCACCATGGTGGCTCGAGATGATTTGATCGATGGCGGAATGCAACATGTGGTTGACACTGTTCGCGCAATTCGAGCGATGAATGTGTCTGCAAAAGTAGAGACATTGATTTCTGATGTCAAAGGCACCGATGCGCTCGACATTCTGATTGCCGAGCGACCCGACGTCTTTAATCACAACATTGAAACAGTTGCCAGATTGCAGCGCGCAGTGCGACCATCGGCTGGGTATGCGCGTAGCCTTTCGGTGCTGGCACGAGGTCGTGCTGCTGGTCTTACGACAAAGTCGGGAATGATTGTGGGCATGGGTGAGACGCGCCAAGAAGTAGAGGCAACCCTGATAGATCTTGCAAGTGTTGGCGTGCAAATTGTCACCATTGGGCAGTATTTGCGACCTACAACCAATCATCTTCCTATTGCTCGCTTTGTAGAGCCCGAAGAGTTTGATCATTACAAGGCTTTTGGCGAGAGTCTTGGTATGCAACATGTGCAGTCAAGCCCGCTCACTCGCTCGAGTTATCATGCCAAACACGCACATGGGCAGTCGCAACTCGTACTCCATGCATAGTTGTGTCTAGTTTGGCAATAAAGTAGTAACGAACATGACACAGACCATCGCATCCACATCTGATTACGCCGCACGCATTGCAAAAGTGCGCGCCGCAATGGTGTCCAAGCAAGTCGATGCTGCATTATTGTCTGTCGGTCATGATCTTCCGTACTTGTCGGGTTATTTTGCAATGCCACTCGAACGACTGACCATGTTGGTGATTCCACAAAGTGGCGAAGTGACGATGGTGGTGCCACGACTCGAGGTCGCACGCGTAACACCGCAACCCGGAGTTTTTTCGATCACTGCGTGGGGAGAAACTGAAAACCCTGTGGCAATTGTTGCCAAGTTGCTGGGCGGTGCAAAGTCGATTGCGGTTGGCGATCAAATGTGGGCCAGATTTTTAGTTGAGTTGCTACCACTCGTGCCCGGTGCAAACTTTGTTCGTGCAGTTGATGTTGTTGGTGCACTTCGGATGAGCAAAGACGCAAGCGAGATCGCAGCACTTGTTACCGCAGGCGCAGCAGCCGACAGAGTGGCAACTCAATTGCATTCTGGGCTGATTCCCCTCATCGGTCGCACCGAAGCCCAGGTGTCCGCCGACATCTCGGCACGATTGATTGCAGAAGGTCATGACGTCGTTAACTTTGCAATTGTGGCAGCTGGCGAAAATGCTGCGAGCCCGCACCATCACGCAGGCTCGCGTGTCATCACAAAAAACGAGATTGTGTTGTGCGACTTTGGTGGCACGATGAATGGTTATTGCAGTGATATTACGCGTTGCGTATTTACGGGCAAGCCAGCAGCCGATGTGGCAGCGGCGTATGAAGTGTTGTTTGCATCACAAGCAGCCGGTGTTGCTGCGGGTGTAGTTGGCGCAGCGTGTCAAGACGTCGACAGTGCATCACGACGTGTGATTGAAGCAGCAGGATTTGGTGAATACTTTGTGCACCGCACCGGACACGGCATTGGCATGGAGGCGCACGAGGAGCCATATATGGTCAGTGGAAATACTTTGCCTATCGCTGCTGGTCATGCATTTAGCGTTGAGCCAGGCATTTACATTGCGGGCAAGTGGGGCATGCGCCTAGAAGACATCGTTGTAGCAACGCATGCGGGACCAGTGTCGATGAATGCTGTCAACCATGCGCTTGTCACGGTTGAAGCCTAAGTTCCAGTAATCACAATGATTCTTCTCGACGCCGCAACTGTGCTGTTGCAATGGGCAGTTGGCGGTCTGGCTTTTTTGTGGTTTACCACTCGCCGTCACGAAATTGGTCTTGGGTATGCAATGTTGCTGCGCATTACCTACGGCGTGTTTGCCGCTGGCGCGTGTGGATTTGGGTTGCGCTACGGCGTTGAGCCGGTGCGAGAAGTATCGGCAGTTGCTGTTGCGGTCGCAGCATTTGCGCTCATTCGCAACAAGCGTTCGCGGTTTGATCTCATTGCGCCGTTGTTGGGTATTCCTGGCATCATCGTTGCTGGTTTTGCTGCTGTTGTCGATGGCGGCGCAGGGGACTATGCGGTATCTATCATCAGAGTGGTTGTGGGCACATTGTTTCTTGGCGCGGTCAGCGACACGATGCTTCTTGGTCATTGGTATCTCGTGCAGCCAGGAATGCCACGCAAACTCATCAACGAAATTGTTAACGCTGTGATTTACCTGTGGCCGCTCGAAGTTATCGCGCTATTATTGCCAACGGGCATGATCAGTGTGCTCAACGGAACGATTGACGATGGCTGGGACGGTGTGCTTGGGTGGTTTTGGCTGGCATCGGCAATCGTCACTGGAGTTTTGGCGATGGTTACTCGGGCGGCATTGAAAGAGCGCAGTTATTCAGCGGTGATGGCTGCGACCGGCTTAATGTATTTGGCTATTTTGACTGCGTTCTGCACAGACATTGTTGCACGAGCACTGCTCGCAGTCTGAATTGTTTCTGATGTGAGATAGGTCTCATTATTTAGGGTGTAAATCCCTGATTTTGGCACAAAGTTTGTCTATTCTTGAGTCTCGGAGGAAGGTATGAAACCACAAACGATTTTGAAGGCGACAACACTGTTGGCTGCAGCGGGAAGTTTGGCCATGAGCGTATTTTTGTATTTTAAGGGAACTGGTGAATTTCACCGGTTAGACGGCATCTATGTCGGAGTGTGGGTTCCATCGATTTTGGCACTTGGTGCATTTTTGGTTGCTGGACAAGAAAAGGCTTAGCCGCGATGTCGACTGGTGCACTGTTTGGTTTCGGATGCGTCATATTTTTCATCGTGATGACCGGAGTATTTTTGTGGGGTCTCGAGACTGTTAAGGCAATTGCAGAGCGAGACAAATAATTCTGTTGTCAATCAAGTAGGTACTTAGAGTGGCGAGTTGGGTGCAACAAGAGCCCACGGGCGAGTGTGTTCCATTGCCAGACCAAGATCGAGCAACAGTTGCTCACTAAAATGACCACCGTTGATCTGCAACGACACAGGCAAGCCATCGATTAATCCAGCAGGTAGCGAAATTGCTGGGTTGCCATACATGTTGGCGGGAAACGTGAGTTTGCCGTTATTTCTTGCGCCGGCTTTCACGCCACCGAATGCTGAAGGCAACGGGCCCTCGGCATTAAACGCAATATCGGGGTTGCTCGCAGTGATCACAAAGTCAACTGCATCAAATACCTCTGCCATTCGCTGATTCAATATTGCACGTCGTGCCTCAATTTTGGCGCGTGCCTCGGTTCCGTATTTTCCAAATGTGGCTTCAATACCAAAACGCATTTCCGGTGTGAGTACATCGGCACATGCAGGCCAGTGGTCGGCGAGTTGGGTGTGAATCTCGACCATTCCGCTGATTGACCACGCAGCACCAATGCGGGGTAGTGAAGTATCGACAGTAATAATGCGAAGCCCAGTTGCGGCGCATAAGTGCTGCGCATATTCCTCAAGTTGTGTCCACATGGCTGGTGACACAACTGCGCCACCCCAGTCGGGTGCGAGCACAGCAGTCTTGCCACGCAGCGAATCTGCATGTGTGCCCAGTTGTGCTTCCCAGTTTTCTACACGTTGCAAACTCAGTGGGTCGCGAGAGTCGTGACCGTTACACACATCAAACCAACGCGCAGTGTCGCGGATGCTTCGTGCCATCACTCCTGTATTGACGGTGAGGTTTCCGAGTTCAGTATGTGGAGCTCGCGGAATGCGACCAAAAGTTCCTTTGAGTCCGACAAGACCTGTGAACCCAGCAGGAATTCGAATTGACCCGCCGCCGTCGCCACCGGTTGCAATCGTGACGAGTCCGCCAGCAACTGCAGCAGCGCTGCCACCAGATGATCCACCGGGTGTGCGCCCATGCATCCACGGATTGTGAGTTGCGCCGTTGAGCACAGTGCGCGTGATGTTGACGCCACCAAACTCGCTCGCGGTGCACAAACCGATGTGGTTTGCTCCACCAACTTCTGTTGCACGCTGCACCATCACGGATGTGTACGTTGCTTTGCGATCTGCAAAAACCACGCATGCTTCGGTGTATGGCCAACCGTTGACAGCATCAAGTTCTTTTACGCCGAGTGGCACACCACCAAATGGTTTGGATATGTCGGCCGACTTTGCTCTTTCGAGCGCACCCTCTGGGTCGAGAAACGAAAAAGCATTGAGGTCGCTGCGCTCAATCGCTGCAAGCGAGGCCTGCAGTTCTTCGACAGGTGAGCGATCCTTTGACCGAAATGCGTCAACAAGCGAAACTGCATCACCAAGCCATGGGGAATCTGTTGTAGTCATGGATTCCAAAGTATCTAAAGTAGTAGATCAAAACGCGCTTTCTATTAGTGTGTTTTTGCTCATGAATTCGTCAACATTCCTCGGTCTGAAGCCGGTGAGTAACCACACAGACACATCTGGATCGTGGTCAATGCTTGTGCAGCCTGGGTTGTGCACTGGCAGTGGTTTTTTGTGGGGTGGTGCAGGCTTGGCGTCGGCCGTGTCGGCAATGGAGCAACTCAGTGGCAGACATTGTGTTTGGTCGACTGCCCAATACCTGTCGTATGCCCGACCAGGCGATGTGATGCACATCGACATCACACTTGCGGTCGTCGGACATCAGATCACTCAGGCGCGCGCAATTTGTCATGTTGGCGAGCGCGAGATTCTTACAGTCAACGCCGCTCTTGGCGAGCGCACATTTGAGCATGCACATGTGTTTATACCCATGCCAGACGTGCCGGGCCCGAATGAGCTCGCGACCCGCAAGCATCGTCATCCCGTCGACGGCACGATTCATGATCGTCTCGAAGAACGCCTCGTGATTGGTCGCGAACTTGAACAACTGGACGGCAAGCCAAACAATGGTCGCACGGTGATGTGGGCGCATATTCCTGACGTCTTGACTGACGTGGACGCCGCAACTCTTGCTGTGCTTGGTGACTTTGTGCCGATGGGAATTGGTCAGGCACTAGGCGTTCGTGGCGGTGGAAACAGCCTTGATAACACGCTTCGTGTGGTTCGCCTCGTGCCCACCAAGTGGGTCTTGTTAGACATACAGATACAAGGTGTCGAGCGGGGGTTCGGTCATGGGTCGGCAAATATGTTTGCCGCAGACGGAACGCTGCTTGCTACCGCTAGCCAAAGTTGCATAGCCCGAATGTGGAGAGAGTAACAACATGATTCGTCGTAACGGAATGACAGTCCCACTGCCAGGACACCTGCACGCTCAGCGCGACAAACTTGCACAACTTGCTGACTGGGGCTACAGCGATATTTGGTCTGCCGAGACCGATGGTGCCGATGCGTTTACGCCACTCGCGCTGGCCGCAGCATGGGAGCCACGACTTCGTTTGGGCACTGCAATCGTGCCGGCCTACACGCGCACTGCGCCTGTGATTGCCCAAAGTGTTGCGGCACTGGCCGATGCAGCACCTGGGAGATTTGCGATCGGCATTGGTTCGTCAAGCAACGTGATTGTTGAAAAGTGGAATGGCGTGCCATTTGTTGACCCGTACAAGAAAGTGCGCGATGTTGTGCGCTTTATGCACGACGCATTTAGCGGCGAAAAGATCACCAAAGACTACGACACGTTTTCAGTCAACGGCTTTCGTCTCAGCATCAAGCCAGAACAAAAGCCAACCATCTTGGTAGCCGCACTGCGTGAAGGCATGCTCAAGTTGGGTGCGCGCGAAGCAGATGGCGTGATCATCAACTGGCTGTCGGCGCAAGACGTGAGCAAGGTCGCGGCAGTAGTGAAGGGTGCCGCCAAAGGTGTTGAAAAAGAAATCACCGCGCGCATTTTTGTGTGCCCAAGCGAAAACACCGAAACGGTGATGGCCGGCGCCAAGTTTGCAATTGCGGCATATATGAACGTTCCTGTGTATGCCGATTTCCATCGCTGGATGGGTCGCGCGCCGTTGTTGCAGGGCATGTGGGACGCTTGGGCGGCAGGCGACCGCAAGGCTGCACTCGCTGCCATTCCCAATCAGGCCGTGGATGAACTTGTTGTGCATGGAAGCCCCGCGCACTGTCGCGACGTCATTAACGAATATTTCAACAATGGTGTAACCACGTCATCGCTCGCGATATTGCCACTCGACCCAGATCTTGACTATTGGAAGGCCGTTGAAAGCCTTTCGCCAAGTGCTTCGTAAGTAGCACAGCGAAACATGTCAACAATCGAGACCGATGCTGAAGTAGCAACGCGTCTTGAGTTTGAACAAACGCAACGCAGCGAAGGTTGGAAACTGCTGCGAGGAATGTTGCGTGAGCAGCGACGCAATTTACTTCTGGGTGCAGTGATCGGTATCTCGTGGGCAGGCTTCAAAACCGCAGTTCCGCAGATGACCAAAAATGCAATCAACCAGGGCATCGAAAAAGATGGTCCATTGCTCAAGTGGGTTTTAATCATCGCTGGGCTTGGCGTGCTGACTGGTTTGCTCTCGGGTATGCGCCGCTATGTGGCATTTCGTGAAAGTCGATGGGCCGAGACACTGTTGCGAGAGCGTCTCTTTGCCCATCTGATTGGTCTCAATGTTGGCTATCACGACAAAGCACAGACGGGGCAGTTGATGAGTCGTGCATCGAGCGACCTGATGCAGATTCAAGGCTTCATCGTGATGATTCCGATCACGTTGTCCAATGTGATTCAGATCATTGCCGTCACTGCAATTTTGTTTTATACCGACCCGGTCTTGGCACTTGTTGCGCTCGTGCCGCTGCCGTTTGTCAACATCTCTGCTCGCAGGTTTAGTAATCGTATTCACCCAGCATCGATTGCTGTGCAAGCCGAGCAAGCGCAACTTGCAAGTGTTGTTGAAGAGAGCGTGTCGGGCGTGCGAGTGATCAAGGGTTTTGGTGCCGAGCAAGTGCAGTTTGACAAACTACGCAAAGAAGCCGACGACATTTTTGGCGAAACAATGAAGGCAGCAAAGATTCGCAGTAGTTTTTTGCCTGCTATTGATGTGTTGCCAGCGCTTGGACTTGTGGGTGTGCTCGGCGTGGGCGGTCACCGTGTGTTGAATGGGCAAATAACTATTGGCGACCTTGTTGCGTTCAATGTCTATCTCACCTTGTTGATCTGGCCACTTCGCAACATTGGCATGATCGTGGCGCTTGGCCAGCGAGCCGCCGCTGCACTTGTGCGCATTCACGAAGTATTGAGCACCGAGTCAACCATCGCCGACCCAGCGAATCCGAAACAATTGCCAAGTGTTGCAATTGGTGCGACGACACTTGGCGCGGTCAAGTTTGATCATGTGCAGTTTGGTTACAGTCCAGAACAGCCGGTGTTGAGTAACTTCACTATTGATATCGCCGGTGGCGAGTCAATCGCAATTGTTGGTGCCACGGGTTCTGGCAAATCGACAGTGGCACGTTTGTTGCTACGGTTTTACGACACCAATTCTGGCCACGTATTTCTTGACGGTGTTGACGTGCGCAAACTGAAACTGCGCGACTTACGCCAGCAAATCGGTGTCGTATTTGAAGACACCGTGCTGTTTAACGACACAGTTGCCCACAACATTGGGTTTGCCAAGTCGACCGCAAGTCAACAAGACCTTGAGCGCGCAGCCAAACTTGCAGGTGCTCACGACTTCATCGGCGAGCTTCCAAACGGATACGAAACAGTGATCGGTGAGCGAGGGTTCTCACTCTCTGGCGGTCAACGCCAACGTATTGCGATTGCGCGAGCAATAATCGCAGACCCTCGAGTGCTCGTGCTTGACGATGCAACGAGCGCTGTCGATCCAAGTAAAGAAGGCGAGATTCGTGAAGCGATGCGTACGGTTATGAGCGGACGCACCACGATCGTGATTGCTCACAGACCAGGCACCATTGCGCTTGCCGACAGAGTTGTCTTGCTCGATGGAGGCACCATTGCAGCAATTGGAACTCACGAACACCTTGCTGCTACCAACACGCGATATCGGGAAGTGCTTGCCAGCATGGATCAGCCAAAGAAAGTAGCCAACTGACATGTGGGGTACAGCTGGTGGAGTTACCGACGAAGATCGCCTCAGTAGGGCACAGGCACGCACCATTATTGGCCGTGTTTTCAAAATGGCAGCGCCATTTCGCAAAACGATGTATGTGGGTTTTGCCTGTGTCATCGTGACAACATGTTGCGCACTCGCAGCACCAGTCATCGTGCGCCATGGCATTGATGCCGGAATTCGTGCAAAAAATACACAAGCACTTAATCAGTCTGTCGTCATGTATCTCGCCGTTGTCACCCTGTCGTACATCTTTGGACGAATGCTTTTCTTATATGTCAATCGCACTGGCGAGATGTTTTTGCGAGTCTTGCGCCTCGCCGTATTTCGTCAGATGCAACGACAGTCGATGGCATTTTTTGATCGCAATAAGGCAGGTGTGCTTGTTGCCCGAATGACGGCCGACATCGAATCGATGGCCGAACTCGTGCAGTTTGGTTTATTGCAGTTTTTGTCTGCTGGCTTGATGCTCGTATTTTCAATAGTTGTGTTGCTACTACTCAGTTGGCAGCTCACTCTCGTTGCCATGTGTGTCATGCCAATCATCGTTCTTGCATCAATCAAGTTTCAGCACGACTCCAATAAGGCATACCTCACGGTGCGCGAGCGTGTTGGCGCAAACTTGTCAGCATTGCAAGAAGGCATCACCACCGTACGAGTCATTCAGGCCTACGCCCAGGAACAAGAGACGAAAGATAAGTTCTTCAAATCAAATCGCGCGTTGTTCGATAGCCACGAGCGCAGTGTGCGCATCAGCACGTGGTACTTTGCGCTTGTTGAATTCTCTGGTGTCTTTGCATCTGCACTCATGATCGGTATTGGCGGATGGCTTGTACATCGCGGTGATGTCACGCTCGGCACTGTCGTTGCCTTCACACTGCTGATCTCGAGTTTGTTTGACCCAGTGCAGCAACTTTCTCAGTTGTACAACACCGTGCAGTCTGCTGGAGCGGCATTGAGCAAACTGTTTGCAATTCTCGATGCCAAACCAGAAGTTGACGAGCATCCTGCAGCAATCACACTGCCCACATCTGGTGTGCTCAAGGTTGACAACGTTTCATTCACCTACGCAACTGGTGAGCACCCAGCACTGAACGCTGTTTCGATCAGCGTTGCACCCGGTAAGAAACTGGCGCTCGTTGGCCCCACTGGTGCTGGTAAGTCAACTCTTGCCAAACTCATGGCCCGCATGTACGACCCTGTGTCGGGCACTGTGTCATATGGCGGAGTAGATCTCACCATGGGGTCCATGGATTCGCTACGTCAACGCATTGTCGTCGTGCCCCAAGAAGGCTTCTTGTTTAACGGCACCATTCGGGACAACCTGCGCATTGCAAAAATCACGGCTACTGACGCAGAAATAGATGCTGCCGTCGATGCCATCTCTGCAACCGAACACTTCGCACAGTTTCCTGATGGGCTCGAAACTGAAGTGCGCGAACGAGGTAGCCGTTTGTCGGCGGGCGAGCGCCAACTGGTTGCCCTTGCGCGTGCAGCACTTGTCGACCCAGCGGTGTTAGTGCTCGACGAAGCAACATCCAATCTCGACCCAGGCACCGAAGCCGAAGTAGAGCGCGCACTCGAGCGATTGATGAGCGGTCGCACCGTGATCGTGGTTGCTCACCGCCTATCAACAGTGCAACGCGCCGACCACATTGCGGTGATTGACGCAGCGCAGGTAGCCGAGTACGGCACACATGCCGAACTCATTGCCAAAAATGGACGCTATGCAGCCTTGGCTAGCGCCTGGCAAACATCTCAGCTCGTAACCGAGCAAAATTAAGTCACAATTAAGTCACAATTTTTATCTTTGCAATATCGTGATGACATGACACAACCGCTCATAGACCTCAATCGTGAGGTCTTAGAAATTATTCGTACAGATTTTGGTGGTCTGTATTCTGGCGAACTCGGGCTGAGTTCGATTTCTGGTGGGCAAAGTGCTGCAAATCTTGCTATTTCAAATCTCGATATCTCTCATTATGCAAATCGCCGTTCAGAAGTATTTCCAAAAAATAAGCGTGGTGCTTCTGTGTTATCTCCGTATCTTCGCCACAACATCCTTACACTGGATCAGGTTTATCGTGCTGTAAAAACTGCACCGTATAAGGATCGTGAAAAGTTTCGAGATGAACTTCTGTGGCAAGAATATGCGCGGCATTTATATGCTCGGCTAGGCACGAAGATTTTTGAGAATTTACGTTTTGAAGTCAACACTCACACACAAGGCGACGGCTGGAACAGGGAAATGCTGTGCGTCGATGAGGTGGTGTCAGAGCTTGAACAAGATGGTTGGCTGGTTAATCAAACAAGAATGTGGCTTGCCTCTCATTGGACGGTCAGAAATGAAATGGGCTGGCTCCACGGGCAGGAAAGAATGCATCGAGAATTACTGGATGGTTCTCGGGCAGCCAACATCTTGGGCTGGCAATGGACGGTCGGTGCGGGAACTGGCAAGCCCTATGGATTTGCAAAGTGGCAAGTGGACAAGCGAGCGCCAGGTCTCTGCTTGAAATGCCCTTTGAGTAATAATTGTCCAATTCGAGAGTTTCCTGAAGAGATTGCACCGCGGCAACTCGAGCGCGATCCATTAATTGACCACGACCCTGACGTATCTGCAACCACCGGTCCAGTTGCTCCCGTAAAAAGTGCTGATGCGGATTATGTGCTTCTTACAATTGACTCGCTCGGAGACAACGATGCTGCACTTGCTGCACATCCCCACCTGCCAGCGGTGTTTGTTTTTAATGAGTTGGCTTTAAAAAAACTGCAATTGAGTTCACGACGTATCGGTTTCTATTTGCAGACTCTTCAAGACATGAGTACACGTAGACATGTACAAACATTTCTTGGCGATCCGTATCAATTTGCCCGCGAGAATGCCGTCGCAATTACCTATGCACCAGTGCCATCATTCAAAAAATTCAGCAACTTGGCCGAGGTCTTCCCATACCCATGGTTGCGACCCCCGCATGCGGGATCTGTGCAGAGTTTTACTTCGTGGAGAACAAAACTCGGTAAGTAATCTGCAAAGCCTGCTACGCGCGAACGTGTTTTAGAGCTGCATGCTCTTGATCTCGAGAAATTCCTCGAAGCCGTAGTCGCCGTATTCGCGACCAACGCCAGACTGCTTGTATCCACCAAACGGTGCATTGGCATTAAATGCTCCACCGTTGACTTCAACCTGACCAGTGCGCATGCGACGTGCAATTGCTATTGCATGATCTTTGTCGGCAGCCCACACGCCGCCGGCTAGGCCGTACACCGTGTCGTTAGCAATGCGAATTGCGTCTTCTTCGTCATTATATGCAATGACGCTCAAGACTGGTCCGAAGATTTCTTCTTGAGCAATCGTCATCGACGTTGTCACATTGGAGAAAATTGTTGGCTTGACGTAGTAACCCTTTGACACGCCTTCTGGCACACCAACACCACCGACAAGAACCTTTGCGCCCTCATCGATTCCCTTTTGGATGAAGCCATTGACGCGGTCGCGCTGTGCAGCCGACGAAAGGGGTCCAAGGTGCGTCGTCTTTTCAAACGGATCGCCAACTACAACCGCATTGCCCGCTGCGGTCAGAATTGCTTCTGCTTCTTCGAGGCGCGCCTTTGGCACGAGCATGCGGGTGAGTGCCGAGCATGTTTGTCCGCTGTTGAGAAATGCTTTGCCAACACCCGACGACACAGCCTTAGCAAATGTCTCGGTGTCGAGATCGGCGCAAATGATGTTGGCCGACTTGCCGCCCAACTCGAGTGCCACCTTCTTGATTGTCTCAGCAGACACTTGACTGACGCGACGTCCTGCGCGGGTTGATCCTGTGAACGACATCATGTCAATATCGGTATGTGCCGACATGGCTTCGCCAACAACTGGGCCGGTGCCGGTGATCATGTTGAACACACCTGCAGGCAAACCAATCTCGTCAATGACCTCGGCAAGGATGAATGCGTCAAGTGGTGCAATCTCGCTTGGCTTGAGCACCACGGTGCAACCAGCGGCCATTGCAAATGCCACCTTGGCAGCGATTTGGTGCAATGGATAGTTCCATGGCGTAATGCAACCAACAACACCAATTGGCTCGCGCACCACAACCGATGACCCAACTTCGCGTGAGTACGAGTAGTTTTCGGCAATTGCTGCTGCTTGCTTAAATGAGTTGATTGGCAAACCAACCTGAATCATCTGGCTCAAAAACTTGGTCATACCGGTCTCGCGCGAAATGGCCGAGGCAATCTCGTCCATGCGTGCAGCCAGGCCATCACCAATGCGGCTCATGTACTTGCCACGCTCTTGTGCGTCGAGTGCCGACCACGAATCAAATGCTGCTCGTGCTGCTTGAGCGGCGAGGTCTACTTCTTTTGCGGTGCATGAAGGAATAGTGGCCATGACCGACTCATCGGTCGAATCCCATACTTCGATCGTGTCGGTGCTGCTTGGAGCTACCCATTTGCCGTTGATGTACACCTGGCTGTAGTTAGTCATTTTCGTCTCCCAAGAATCGTGATGTGTCTCAACAGAGTATCTAGCCAAAACGTCTCAATTCTCATCGCAGGGGCTTTCGGGAGATGCCATGCACGCCAGTGTGGCAAGTATGACCTCAGTGTTGCTGTGGTTGTCAAGTATCGTGAAAGGGTCATGGCACGCGAAAAGGTATATACCCGAGCAGGGGACGATGGAACCACGGGTCTCTTTTATGGCGGTCGCGTGGGCAAAGACTCTGCGTTGCCGCGGGCGTATGGCGCGGTTGATGAAGCACAGTCGATCTTGGGTTTGGTGCGCGCCGAAGCTGGCAAAGGCACCGAACTGGATGACATGGTGGTGCATATATGTAGAGACCTCTGGGTGTTGATGGCCGAGTTGGCAACGTTGCCCGAAAACCGACACAAGTTGGTTGACGGCAAGACGCGAGTAACAGCCGAAATGGTGACCAACCTTGAGACGATGATTGACTCGCTTGATGAACGCTTTACGCCGCCAACCGACTTTGTTGTGCCTGGTCAAAACAAAGTGTCTGCTCTGCTCGATGTTGGTCGTACGGTGACACGCCGAGCCGAGCGTCATTCGCTTGCTGCCGCTCCACCGCCATCACAGTCGACTCCGTATCTCAACAGGTTGAGCGACTTGTTATGGACACTTGCTCGTTGGCAAGAGGGCGAGTCGTTGGCAGTGAAAGACGTTATTTAAATTTTTCTACAATAAATACACACGAGGAGACAACATGTCAATCAACTTTGAAGTGGCGAGCAAGACTCCAGCAGATGTGAGTGTAATCGGCATCGCGGTATCGACAGACGGTGCGATGCCTAAAGAGGTTTCGTTGTCGCGCAAGGCGCTTGAGACCGTTGGTTTCTCGGGCAAGGTTGGGCAGACATCGGTGATCGCTGCCGATCGTGGTGCGGTGACTGTGGTGATTGGCATTGGCGAGTCGTCGAAGGTGACTGCCGATTCGTTGCGCAAATCGGCTGCAGCATTTGGTCGTGCGACATCATCGTTTGGATCGGTAGCAACAACGCTTGCTGGCGTGGCAAAAGTGGATCGCAAGTTGGCGGCACAAGTAGTGGTCGAGGGCATTTCGCTCGCCGTGCATCGCTACACCGATCTAAAAACTGTTGATAAGAAGGCGCCAAAGTTGGCATCGGTCACTCTTGTCGGCACAACGGCCAATGCAGCACAACTGAAGGTTGGTGCAAAGCGCGGCCAAGTGATCGCCAATGCCACCAACATGGCGCGTGATTTTGCGAGCATGCCACCAGCGCACCTCACCGCAACGATGTTTGCAAACCATGCAGTACGCATCGCGGGCGAGACCGGTATGAAAGTAGAAGTGTTTAATAAAGATCAGTTGTTGGCAATGGGTTGCGGCGGAATCATCGGAGTTAACCGCGGCAGCGTCGAGCCACCACGAATGGTGCGCTTGACATACAAGCCTGCAGGTGGTGCAAAGAAAAACTCGAAGCCACATCTGATCATGGTGGGTAAGGGCGTGATGTATGACTCGGGTGGTATTTCACTCAAGCCATCTGACCCTTCGCACGCAATGATGAAGGGCGACATGAGCGGCGCGGCTGCAGTGTTGTCGTCGATGTCGACGTTGAAAGCGCTCGGCTGCACAAACCAAGTGACTGGATACTTGATGTGCACCGATAACTTGCCTTCGGGTAGTGCAATGGCGATGGGCGATGTGCTGCACATGCACAATGGCAAGACAGTTGAGATTTTTAACACCGATGCTGAAGGTCGATTGATCTTGGCAGATGGTTTGTCGCTCGCTGCAAATCAAAAACCAGACGCCATCGTTGATATTGCGACGCTGACTGGTGCATGCGCTCGAGCATTGGGTGAAGGAATGGCTGGCGTGTTGGGCAACAATCAAAAGTGGATCGATCAGTTGACCGCATCAGCAGCGCGTACCGACGAAAAACTGTGGCAGTTGCCGCTCGAGCGCGAGTATCGCGTTGGGCTCGACTCGGTAGTTGCCGACATGAAAAACGTGGGTGGCGAAGCCGGTGCAATTACTGCAGCATTATTTTTGGACGAGTTTGTTGGCAGTGTGCCATGGGCTCACCTGGACATTGCGGGACCAATGTGGTCAAACTCTGACAGTGGTTGGTTGCAAAAGGGTATGACGGCTTATGGAACGCGACTCTTGATTGACGCCGCGCTCAACTTCAAACGCCCATCCCGCTAGCCCTTTTGGGTGCCAACCTTGATGTCGCGGAATGGCGACTTAGAGTCGATACCAACATCTTTTGGCAACCCGAGCACACGCTCGCCGACGATGTTGCGCATTACTTCATCTGAACCGCCTGCAATGCGCATGCCCGGTGCGCCGAGCAACAACTGACTCCATGCATACGTGCCCCACTCGCCGGTGTCGACAACAAGCTTTGCGCCAAGGATGTGAGCAACGAGATCGTTGAGACGCTTTTGGTTGTTGACGAGGGCCATCTTGCCGATTGACATCTCGGGCCCTGGCAATTGACCAGCGCGCATTTTGTCGGTGGCGCGTTGGCTCGTAAAGCCTGCAACACGAGAGTTGATGTAGAGGTCGGCGAGCATGTCGCGCACGATTGGGTCTTTGTCTAGCTCATAATGGCGGATCATTGCAACTAGGCGGGTGTGAATGTTGTTTTCGCCAGAGTCGGCTGCACCGATGGATGCGCGCTCGTTCATGAGCGTGGTGAGTGCGACATTCCAACCGTTATTGACATCGCCGAGACGGTGATCGTCGGGTACACGCACTTCGTTGAAGAACACTTCGTTGAAGCTTGCTCCACCCGTCATTTGGCGCAGTGGGCGAATCTCAACTCCAGGTGCATGCATGTCGACAATGAAGCCAGTGAGGCCTTTGTGTTTTGGCAGCGATGGGTCTGTGCGACAAATGATTTCTCCGATGTCGGAAAACTGCGCACCAGATGTCCACACTTTTTGACCAGTGATACGCCACTCGTCACCATCGCGCTCTGCCTTTGCTTGTAGCGACGCCAAGTCGCTGCCTGCGCCAGGCTCGGAAAACAACTGACAGGCCACAACATCAGCACGCCACATTGCTTTGAGGTATTTTGCTTTTGCAGCATCGGATGCATGATCCAAGATTGTTGGTGCGACCATGCCGAGGCCAATTTGGAATACACCAAGTGGCGCGGTGCGGTACTCGCGCTCAACTGCGTTGTATGCGCGTTCATGCACAGGAGTTAAGCCTGAGCCACCAAACTCTTTTGGCCCAGTGATCCAGGCAAAGCCTGCATCAAAGCGTTTGGATTGCCAATCTTTTGCTTTGGCGAGCATCTCCATCTCGGCCTTGCGACTGCGCTCTTCAAACATTGACACGTTGTCGGTGCCCTCACCCCATGTGAACTTGGTTTTGACTTGTTTGCGCTCGGCATTGGCCTCAAGAAACTTGCGTGCCGACGTTGCGAAATCCTCGACAGAAATAGGTGTAGATGGAACAGTTGTCATACCTACAACGGTAGTTGGGCGAGGCTGGCTTTGGCGAAGGCGAGTCAACTAGTCTCTAGCCCATGGGTCAACCTGTTTCCGTCGTTCAAAAGCCATCGGCAACACCTGGTCGGGTTCGTTTTGAGATCAACCGTTCGCTGACCGGTCAGGGCCACGAGCGATACGCAAGCATCTCGGCTGCAAATGGCGTCAAGCCTGCAGATGTGCTGGCACAGCGCCTTTTTGCAACGGGCAAAGTGAGCGCAGTGCATGTGTATTCCAACGTGATCACTGTTGATGTGGCCGAAGGCGCGAGCAACGATGGTTTGGCCAAAGTTGTCGAAGATCTGTATCAATACTGGAAGCCTGGCATGGCTCCAAAGTCGACTGAAGAGCTGTTGGCAATGGTGCCAAAGAGCGCAGAGACGACAAGTGTGCCAACGGCTGATGCAGGTGGTGCGCCGGTGTCGGCTGCAGCCAGCAAGATTCCTGTTTTACTGTTGGTTCGCAGCCAAGCAGCACTGGCAAAGGCTCGCGCTCAGTAACTACGAACATATGTTCGCTACAGTGAGGGTATGTCTAGTTCGCTACCCGTAACCCAGGCTTTGCAGTCGATAGTTCCAGACGGGGTGCTGGTGCGGGGACGCACCGTGTTGTGCAGTGGCGATGCCGCAATGTCGACCGCGTTGTTGTTGGTGTGTGCTGCCACCCAAGCCGGTTCGTGGCTGGCCATCGTGGGTGTGAATGATCTCGGGTTGATGTCGGCATGTGAACAAGGTGTTGCATTGCAACGCACGGTGTTAGTGACACCAACATCCAACAAAAAAGATTGGACAAGCACAGTTGCTGCTGTTGCCGATGGCTTTGACGTGATGATGCTTGAGGTGCCGCGAGACGTGAGCGAGTCTGATGCGCGACGTATTCAAACCCGCATTCAGGCGCGACGCAATGTGCTTGTGTTGGTAGAAACATCGCGACATGCAACACCGCGATCAATGTTTCAACCCGATGTGGTGTTGCATACACAGACTACAAAGTGGGACGGTATCGAGCATGGGGCTGGCTATGTGCAGGGCCGACACATTGATGTGACGGTAAGTGGCAGACGCGTGCCGCGAGCGATGCAACACGTGTTGCAACATGTTGGCTAGCAATGAATAAGCAGATTGCAACGCGCGTTGCAGTAATTGCGTGTGCCGACTGGCAGGCAGTTGCTGCCCAATGCGAGTTGTATTCGCGCAAACAATGGTTTGATGCAGTTGCGGTATTGCATGCACAACGCGTAGTGGCGCGCACTGCTTATGCCGCCAAACAAGGTGTGCAAATAGGTATGCGACGGCGCGAAGCACAGGCCGTGTGTCCCGAGCTGCATATTGCTGCCAACAACAAAGAGCGGGACAGATTGATGTTTGAGTCGATAGTGCGCGCGGTGGGCGAACTTGTTCCCCTCGTAGAAGTGAGTACCCCAGGCGTTATTTTGTTGGCTACACGCGGACCATCGCGATATGTGGGTGGCGATGATGCATTGGCGCAACACTTGCACGACATCACGCACAATGCACTTGCGCTCTTGGCCGACGGTCGCCCGATTGTGTTTGGAGTAGGTATTGCCGATGGACGACTCACTGCACTCGTTGCTGCACATGCTGCTGATGGTCGGTATCTAGTGATTGAACCGGGTGAGAGCGCACAATGTTTGGCGCAATTACCTGTGTCGGTTCTGGCTGACTTTGCCGAGATTGATCGTGACGTGGTGTCGTTGTTGCATCGGCTTGGCTTAAGTTGTGTTGGCGACCTTGCAACGATGAAGCCATCAGATTTGGTTGGACGATTTGGGCCAGTTGGTTTTGAATTGCATCGCTTGGCACGTGGTTTTGATCGGCATCCACCCATCACCATTGCGCCACCACCAGAACGCGCAAGCACGCACCGATTTGAACTCTCGGTAGAGGATGTCAATGTGGTGGTAGCAACGGCTCGCACAGTTGCTGACGAATTGGTGACGCACTTAAACAACCAAGGCGTGAGTTGTGTGCGTCTACATATATGTATGCAAACCGATCACGGTGAACAAAGTGATCGTCTGTGGTATCAGCCGGAAGGATTGACTGCTGCGGCGATGGCCGAGCGCGTGCGTTGGCAGATGGATGCATGGATTGCAACACGCGGGCTGACAAGTGGTGTTGTGTTGTTGCGGTATTTGCCGGTTGGCTTGCGCGCACGAGAAGGAAGACAGCTTGGGTTGTGGGGCGGCAGCCGATGAATGGGCTGCTCGTGCTGTCGAACGATTGACAACAATGCTCGGGTCTGACTCTGTGCGTGTTGCGCAGTGGCGTGGTGGTCGAGATGTGGGTGAAGTATTTGCGTTGACCCCAGCTGCAGTAGTTGACATGGAGCGACGAGCAGAGTCGGTGGTGATCAAAGAAACAGTGTGGAGTGGGGCATTGCCAACTCCATCACCTTCAATTGTGTACGACGAACCATTACTGGCGGTAGTAAATGATGCGAGTGGTTGTGTGGTGATCGTCAGCGGCCGACATGAATTGAGTGCATCGCCAGCACATGTAGTGATTGGTCGACACGCGTACAACGTGTTGTCGTGGGCTGGGCCGTGGCCAGTAGAAGAGCGGTGGTGGGACCCATTGCGTCAACGCAGGGCGGTGCGAATGCAGATGGTGTTGGCGCGCGATGGTGACGACATTGCGCACACGACTACACACGCGGTAGTGATGGTGCTTGAGCACGGCGAATGGTGGATGACCGCGCGCTATGGGTGAGTGTTCTGGCTAACGGGTAGCAGTAATACACTCGTGACGTGACTCCTGTCGAGATTGTTGCTCAACTGTGCGCACATTTTGCTGCGGCAACACCGTGCGACGAACGCGAGCGCGAATCAATTCAACAATTTTTAGCAATTGCACCAACACTCGAGGCACCGTTTGACGAGCATGCCAATGACACGCACATCACTGGGTCGGCAATAGTCGTTGGCAAGCGAGGTGTGGTGTTGCACTTGCACAAACGACTCAATATTTGGTTGCAGCCCGGCGGACATATTGAACAGAGAGAGACGCCGGCAGAGGGCGCATTGCGAGAAGCACAAGAAGAGACCGGACTGAATGTGCGACACCCCGACAACGGCCCGGTGTTGGTGCATCTCGATGTGCACCCTGGCCCGCGCGGGCACACGCACTTAGACGTGCGCTACATAGTGATGGCCGATGATGTCAAACCAGCGCCTGGCGCTGATGAGAGCCAAGACGTGGCTTGGTTTGCTTGGGACGACGCAATTGCCATGGCAGATAAGGGTTTGGTGGGCGCTCTGAGAGTAGTACGAACATATGTTCGCTAATATGGCGAGGTGGCAATTGATGTTTCGCATGCACATGTTCCATATGCAGAATTGCATTGCCGATCCAATTTTTCTTTTTTGCAAGGTGCTTCGCATCCCGAACAACTTGTAGAGCAAGCACAGTCATTGGGGTTAGAAGCGCTTGCGCTGACCGATCGCAATGGCTTGTACGGCATCGTGCGTTTTGCCGAAGCAGCGCGAGTGCTTGGGCTGCCAACAGTGTTTGGTGCAGAGTTGCAACTAAATATTGGAAGTGTCGTGATCATTGCTCGCAACCCGCGAGGCTACGCACATTTGTCGAGCGCCATTAGTGCTGGCCAACTTGCTGGCAGTAAAGAACACCCAGTATTTGTGCTCGAACAACTTGGCGAGTTTTCGGTGGGCGACTGGTGGGTGATGACAGGTGCACGCGATGGTGTGGTGGTGCGCGCACTTAATGAGCAAGGACCAAGTGCTGCCGAGCGACGAGTACAGCAAATGAAAAGTGCGTTTGGCAATAACAGCGTGGTGATGGAGTTGTGGGATCACGGCGACCCTCTTGACTCTGCGCGCAACGACGTGCTTGTGCAAATTGCGCATCGCAACAACTTGAACAGTGTTGCCACCAACGATGTGTTGTATGCAACGGCAAAGCAGCATCGTTTGGCGACTGCTGTTGCAGCAGTACGTGAGCGCAGCAGTTTGGACGATGTGGATGCAACGCTGCCACCGGCTGCGACGGCTTATGTGCGCAGTGGCGCCGAACAGCATCGTCGTTTTGCGCGTTATCCGGGCGTGGTGCAGAACGCCGCCGAGATCGGAAAAGATGCGGCCTTCGACTTGCGACTCGTTGCTCCGCGACTACCACCGTTTCCTTGCCCGGATGATTTGGATGAGATGTCATATTTGCGGCAACTCGTGCAGGTTGGTGCCACACGCAGATACGGCATACGTCCAAGTGATACGCGCGAAGATTTGTCACTGCGAGCCCGTGCATGGCGAGTAATTGATCACGAACTAGAGGTCATTGCAACACTTGGCTTTGCCGGATATTTCTTGGTGGTCTGGGACATCGTGCAATTTTGTCAACGATCCAATATTTTTTCCAAGGCCGCGGCAGTGCGGCTAACTCTGCTGTGTGTTACTCGCTCGACATCACCAAGGCTGATGCGGTTTCGCTTGGCTTGTTGTTCGAGCGGTTTTTGTCACCAGAGCGAGATGGCCCACCCGACATCGATATTGATATTGAAAGTGTTCGACGAGAAGAAGTAATTCAGTACGTGTATCAACGCCATGGTCGGCATCATGCGGCACAGGTGGCCAACGTGATTACGTATCGTGCGCGTTCTGCTGT
>JAQCJO010000049.1 GCA_027592925.1 Actinomycetota bacterium
TTGACCGCCTTGTTGACCGCCTTGTTGACCGCCTTGTTGACCGCCTTGTTGACCGCCTTGTTGACCGCCCGAATTATTATTCGACGGTGCCGGATTCGCAGGCGCCGAACCAGGTGGCGGCGGCGGAGGAACAGTACCAGCCGAGACAACACTCGCTGGAAAAATCATTACTGAAGCACAAAGAAGAATTCGTTTTGCCTGATGCATGAATACCCCATTTAAAAATTGAACAACTTAAAAAAATTGTACATTATTAAATAGACGGAAGGCAAGCCTACCCAGAAGCAAAAAAGTCTCGACCTATATGGCTCATTTGTCGGTCCGAAAACCGCTATTGCTGGCCCGCAACCGTAAACATCTCAGCGATCTCAAACAGGCCATCTCGCACCACAGCCCTCTTTTCAGCAACTGTTTTTCCGAGCCGCACAATCACCAAGTCGCGTTTGGGTAAGACCAAAATCTGTTGACCTTCATAGCCCGACGCAATGAGTGAATTTGGTTCGCCGGGCTGCGTCCACCAATGTGCGCCATAGCCCTGGCCGGTCTCGTCATCAATCACCGTTTGTGCTCGAGCATGATCAACCCACCCAACTGGCAAGATCCGTTTTGCGCCGCACATACCATCGCGCAGATACAACTCTCCAAACTTGGCGAAGTCTCGTGCAGTTGCATACACATACGACGAGCCCACAAATGTTCCAGCAGCGTCAAACTGTGCAGTCGCACTTGACATGCCGATTGCATCAAATAGGCGCTTCTGAATAAATGCATGCGTCGTATCGCCCAGTGCGTCGCCCAGCAGCCGCGCAACAATATTGGTGGTGCCAGATGAGTAATACCACTCGCTTCCAGGCGTGCTCGTCAACGGCTGCTTCATTGCATGAGCAGCATGATCCTCTTTGCCGCTGCCAAACAGCATGTCGATCACATCCGATTCATTGCCCTCGACATAATCCTCAATCCAGGCAAGACCACTGCGCATCTCGAGCAAATGCTGCAACGTGATCAGCCTGCGATCATCGTTTTGCCACTGGGCAATTCCCGTAGGTGCCTGCACATCGAGCAACCCATCCATCAGTGCCATACCGACTAGCGCGTGAGTAATCGACTTGGCCATCGACCACGAAATCAACGTCGTGTCGGCAGTAACCCCGTCGGCATATGCCTCAGCCACAACCTCTCCACGATGTTGCACAACTACTGCAAGGGTTGTGTCAGTTTCAACATGGTCGCCCACCAGCGACGCGACTCTGGCATCGAGTCCCTGCACATTGTTCACTTACCGAACAATAGTGGTCTGCGTCTCGTTGCTCAACGACTGCGGTTGCACAAAGGCAATCTCGCGATCACACAACTCGGCGATATCGACGAGATCGTGAGTCACAATAAATTTGGTTCCAGGTAATGACTTCAATTGGTCTCTTAACCAACTGCGCACTTCGCGACGAGCGTCTACATCGAGAGCCGAGAGTGGCTCATCTAATAAGACCAATTGAGGCTTGCTGATCAATGACCTCACAAGGGCAACACGCTGTTGTTGACCACCCGAAAGCTGTGTGGGTTTCATTTGAGCCAGATGACCAATGCCATGCTGCCCCATTGCATCAATCGCAAGTTGTTGGGCCTGTTGTCGACCAACTCCTGTTGCCATCATCGGATACGCGACATTGTCAAGTGCTGACAAAAACGGCAAAAGCACGTTGTCTTGAAAAACCATTCCAACATTTCGTAGGTGTGCAGGAACAAAAATTTGGCTATCGACATCGTCGAACACAGTTCCGTTCACCTGCAGAATGCCAGCATTAAGAGGCAGCAGACCAGCCAAGACTCTCAGAAACGTCGTCTTGCCAATTCCATTTACACCGCTGATTGCAACAATTTCGTCACCAACAACAACATCAATATCAAGAATCAGACGTCCTTGACGCACGGAGCCTTGCAACACCACACTCATGAGCGCCTCCCCATCCAACTTCCACGCATGGCTACAAGCACGGCTACACATACTGCAAGTAAAACAAAACTCAATGCGTAGGCAGCCTCAGGATCACTTTCGAGCAGCAAATAGACAGCGAGTGGCGTGGTCTGGGTTCTTCCCTCAATGTTTCCGGCAAAGGTGATGGTCGCACCAAATTCACCAAGCGCGCGAGCCCACGCCACCGCAACTCCGGCAATCAACGAAGGCGCAAGTAGCCTGAGCGTCACTTTCCAAAATCTCTCACTTGGCCCCAACCCCATCGTCGCAGCAGACTCTTCAAAGCGAGGATCAATTGATCGCAATCCACTCTCAACTGCCATGACCAAAAATGGAAGAGCCACAAATGCTTCGGCGATCACGACTCCAAGCGGAGAAAATGTCAGTTGCAAGCCAAACACATCAAACAACCAGCCACCGATCAGACCATTGGATTTTCCGTAAGCACCGAGCAAAGCAACACCACCGACCACTGGAGGCAACACCATTGGCAGCATCACGAGCGCGCGAACCATCGATCGACCACGAAACTCGATGCGCGCCAAAACCCATGCAAGCGGCAACCCGAGCACCAATGCAATCATCGTTGCAAACACCGAGGTGATCAACGACAGCCGCAGTGCTTCAGATGCTGGACCGCTTGTTACAGAACCAAAGATGCCAGACCAAGCAACGCGTTTGAGTAGCCCTACTAGGGGCAACAATAGAAACAACAAAGCAAATAACGCTCCAATCCATACAAATGGTGGCGTCTCTGCACCAACTCGCCGTTCTTTCGTGCTCATGGGCGCTCGAATCCGAATGACTTCAATATTTGCCAACCTTGCTCAGACAACACGAAGTCAATGAATGCTTTGGCATTTGCAGGGTTCTTTGATCCTCGTATTGGTGCGATGCCATACATCGCTTTCACATTTTGAGTGCCGGGAATATCTATACCGACAGCAGTCTTTTTCGCCGACAACACATCGGTCTTGTACACAATTGCCGCATCGGCATCACCGTTTGCAACAGCAGACAACGTGGCTTTCACATCGATGCCTCGTGTCACTTTCGATTCGGCAATCATCACACCCGCTCTGGTCAGCACACTTGATGCATACACACCACACGGCACAGTTTTGCCGCACAAGGCAATAAACGGAAGTGAAGCGAGGTCTGCTACCGAACGAACTAACTTCGGATTACCTGGTTTCACCGCAATCGCCATCGTGTTTCGTGCAAAGACTTTCGGAGCCACCACCACATTGCCTGAGGCAACGAGCTTTTCGAGATTGGTGAGGTCGGCAGATGCCATGATGTCACTTGGTGCGCCCGACTGAATCTGCGTTAACAAAGTCGAAGATGATCCGAAGTTGAGACGCACTTTGACACCCCTGTTAACTTTACGAAACTGTTTTGCAAGTTCAGTAAATGCATCGGTCAATGAAGTGGCCGCCGAGATGGTCAGATCACCCTTGAGTTTCGAGACTTCCACAATCGGAGATTCACGCACAGCGGTTGGCAGCAGCAATGTCAAAGCCACTGCCACAACCAACAGGCTCAATCGCTTCAACTCGTCCCCTTCGGTATGATTAGTAACAATGAGACTATATGAGCCATCTGTCCTCGATCAAATAGTTCTGGCATTAATTGGCGAAAAACCACGCCATGGTTTCGCAGTTTCTAAAGAACTCGAGACGGATCCTTCACTCAGTGCCGTAATTCGAGCACGCCGACCTCTCGTCTACCGTTCAATCAATTCGCTTGTCGACGCCAAGTTGATTCGTGAAACAAAAACAGAGCCAGGCGATCAGGGTTCACCACGAGTCGTTTATGCCACCACTGCAACCGGTAAGAGCACCACCGCCAAATGGCTCAATGACACTGTCGATCACCCTCGCGATGCACGGATCGAGTTGCTCGCAAAGTTTGTACTGCGCAATAGGCGCGCCATGAAGAGCAAACAACTAGCAACACGACAACGAAAGCTCTTCGAGCGACAAGCAGCCAATTTGCAAGTAGCCGCAAATTCGGCAACTGACGATGTGCGGCTGGTTGTTCTATGGCGCGTTGAAAACATCAACGCGATGATTCGCCTGCTCAACGTTGTTGTTACGGATTAATTGCCGCTCTCTGTTCTGGATCGAGATTGGCAACAAATGCCTTGGGCAAACTCTTCACTTGGCGCGGCGTGAGTTTCTCCAATTGCTCCACTGTCACACCATCAGCCACACCTGGTTTAAACGCAGCCAATTGTGCAGGTTTGAGCGCACCGAATGTTGCTGCATCAAGTTGGCCAACCTGATCCGGCTTCAATGCACCAACAGCAGCAGGTAGTAATGCTGCAGCCTGAGTTGGCTTCATTGCCTCAAACGCATCTGGTGGAAGTGCTGCAACCTGATTTCGCTTCAATGCCCCCATTGCTTGCACTCGCAACTCTGTCAACTGTTCGGGCGACATTGCGCCGAGCGCAGTTGGCGTCAGAGCACTCATTTGCGCAGGTTTCATTCCAGCAAATGCTTCTGCGGGCAGAGCATCCACCTGATCAGCCTTGATTGATTTAAACGCAGCAGCTGGCATTGCACCCACCTTTTGTTTGCTCAAGTCCACCAATGCTTCGGGTTCAAGTGCACCCATTTGGGCCGGCTTGATCGCAGTAAATGCATTGACTCGCATTGAACCAATTTGGTCTGAACTGAGCGAACCAAATGCAGCAGGTGGCAATGAACCAACTTGCGTTGACTTCATTGCGCCAAATGCCTCTGGCGGCAATGCATCGATCTGATCGGCCTTGATTGCAGTAAATGCTGCAGCCGGCAATGCACCAACTTGTGTTGGCACCATCACCGCGAGTGCATCGGGTGGCAATGCTCTCAATTGTGCTGGCTTCATCGCAGCAAATGCAGTTGGCGGCATCGCGCCGACTTGTGCGCCACTGAGAGAACCAATCGCAGTAGCAGACATCGCTGCCACTTGACCCGTCTTCATTCCAGCAAAAGCCTCCGGTGGCATCGCATCCACTTGATCAGCCTTAAACGATGCAAAGGCAGTTGGCGGCATCGCACCGAGCTGTGTTGGCTTCATTGCTTCAAATGCTGCTGGTGGCATCTGCCTCATTTGTGTAGGTTTCATTGCAGCAAACGCCTTAGGAGGCATTGCCCCAATCTGATCCGCGCTCAATGCAGCAAACGCCGCAGGTGGCATTGCGTTCATTTGATTTGGTTTCATCGTCGCAAACGCCTCTGGTGGCATCGCCCCAACCTGATCTGGTTTGAAACCAGCAAAGGCTGTTGGCGGCATCGCCCCTATTTGCGAAGCATTCATTGCCTCAAACGCCTCAGGAGGCATTTGTCCCATCTGGTTTGGTTTCATCGCAGCAAACACAGCCGGAGGCATTGCGCCTACTTGTTGCGCATTAAACGAACCGAACGCCGCAGGCGGCATCTGCCCCATCTGGTTAGGTTTCATTCCAGCAAATACCTCTGGAGGCAATGCTCCAACCTGATCTGGTTTGAATCCGGCAAATGCTGTTGGCGGCATGGCCTGAAACTGTTGTGGGCTGAGTGCCGAAAAAGCATCGCTCGAAAGTCGACCAACGTCGGTTGGTTTGAAGTTGTTAAAAGTGTTTGCTGGCACCTGGTTCATATTCCAACCGTTTAAAGCACCAACCAACGCCGAGTTGTTTGTGCCGTTTGTCGGGGCGTTAAGTTGAACAGGATTCAATGCTTGTTGCGGCAATGCATTTCTCTGCTCTGGGCTCATTGAGGCCAACACTTCCGGAGTCAATGACCTGAATTGATTTGGCGTAATTGCAGCCAACGCATTATTAGGAATCACATTCATTTGCTTTGCACTCATTGAGCCAAATGCCGACGATGGCAATGCAGCAAACTGATTTGGTTGCATGCCGGCCATCGCTGATGGTGGCAATGCGGCAAACTGATCTGGTTTGAAACCGTTCATCGCACTCGGTGGCAACGCAGCAAACTGACCTTGTTGCATTCCCAACATCGCATTTGGTGGCAACTGCCGCATCTGCGTCGAACTCATCGCCGACATTGCGTTTGGTGGAAGTGCAGCAAACTGATTTGGTTGCATTCCAGCCATTGCCGTTGGAGGCAACGCATCCATCTGCTGTGGGCTAAAGCCACTAAACGCATTCGGTGGCATCTGACCCATCTGATTCGACTTCATACCACTAAAGGCATTTGGTGGCATCGCGCTCACCTGCTGAGGGCTAAAGCCACTAAACGCATTCGGCGGCATCTGCTTCATCTGAGTTGGCTTCATCCCACTAAACGCCGCAGGAGGCATCGCATCAATCTGATTTGGATTAAAACCAGCAAACGCATTTGGTGGCATCTGCCGCATCTGCTGCTGACTCATACTGGCCATCGCCGATGGTGGCATCTGGCCCATCTGATTTGGTTTCATTCCACTAAACGCATTCGGCGGCATCGCATTGATCTGCTGTGGGCTAAAGCCACCAAACGCATTCGGTGGCATCTGGCCCATCTGAGTTGGCTTCATCCCACTAAACGCCGCAGGCGGCATCGCATCAATTTGATTTGGATTAAAACCACCAAATGCATTTGGCGGCAACTGTTGCATCTGCTGCTGATTCATTCCTGCCATCGCCGATGGCGGCATCTGACCCATCTGATTCGACTTCATTCCACTAAATGCCTGCGGTGGCAAAGCCGCCATCTGATCGGGCTTAAAGCCCGACATTGCATCGGGTGGCAACGCACGCATCTGACTCTGATTCATATTTGCCATCGCCGAAGGTGGCAATGCCCCAATTTGTGACGGGTTAAATCCAGCCATCGCATCTGGGCGAATTGCAGCAAACTGATTTGGATTCATGTTTGCCATCGCCGACGGTGGAATCGCTCCCATTTGATTTGGGTTAAAGTTCGCAAACCGGTTTGGATTAATACCGGCCAATTGATTTGGCGTCATCGAGCCAAACTGTGCCGGCGGCATGGAGTTGCCCGGCTGGAAGACAAATGCTGGACCTTGATTTGGATTGAACGGCTGAGGACCCAAGTTCGGATTGAACGGCGCCGGACCCCCAATTGGATTGAACGGCGCCGGACCGCTCGGTGCCGGACCGCTCGGTGCCGGACCGCTCGGTTGTGCCGATGTTCTAAATGAGTACTGCCCAGCAGTCACGGCCGCAGCAGTTGGGTTGCCCGCACCGTCTTCAAATGTTCCAGCGTCAATGAGCAAGAAGTACGTCGTGGAAAAATTGAGGTTGCTTGTGGGGTTAATACTTTGAGCCATCCCAGCGCTCGTCGACGTCACTGCCGACGACGGGATCGTGAACGTCTCAACTGGTGTCGCGCAATCGGCGGCACCCGTGCACAATCTGATTGTTTTTGCAGAGACAGCCGAAACCGCTTCATTGAATTGAATTTGAATATTTCTTGTGATATCAAAATTTGTCATTCCATTGGGAGGATCTGATCGGTTAAATGCATGGTTCGGCGCCGTCGTGTCTGGGCTCGCTGTAAATGCCCAAAAACCACTCCCACTAATGGCAGCAAGTGGGTTGCCAGCCAAGTCGGTGAGCGCACCTGCTTCTGTCTCAACATAATAAACCGTTGCTGGATCCGTCACGAGACTGACAGTCGACGCCTTTTCAGTACGAGTGATCACCAGTGTTCCACCCTTCTGATCGTTGGTCACTGCAGCATTGCTGTTGACACCGATGGTGATGGTTTCCCAAATCGTGCGCGTCACGGTGCCAACGGCAGCAGCCGATGTAATGTTGCCACTTGTACCCGTGACATACGTAATTGTTGTAGTAGTCGGAGCGCTGACAACGACGAACGTTCCATTAAATGCTGACTCGGCTACGCCAGCCACGACCACGGTGTTACCCGCGACGAGACCGTGCACTGCGCTGGTCGTCAACGTCACGGTATTTCCCGTCCGCTCACCGATGGTGCTGGACTTGGCAACGTGCGGCACCGCTGTTTTGATGTAGATAAGTTTGTTGTCTACTTTGAGAACTGGTTCGTTGGTGCGAATGATCAGTTGCTGCGTTGCTTGCACGCCCACCGCGCCAGGAAACGGCATTAGCCCAGTCGCCAACGGCGCGGCGTTGTCGATGACGATTGCTTTATTGGTATTCAGTGCACCTGCGGCAAATGAAGCCGGAACGGGAGAAAGTTGCGCTGGTGCTCCGCCCGTCGTCGCCACAATCGTTCCACCATTGAGGCCTATGCCATTAATGTTTAAAAGCTTCGACGGAGCTAGTGCCGTCGTATCGGCCGAACCAACGGTGTATGTAAATGTCAGTGTGTTCGTTCCGCTTCCACTCGCATACGAGGCGACCGCTGCGGCATCAGAGTTCAGCGACAGCCGAGGTGTGCCGACCACAGAGACTGGTTCAGAAAAACGAACCTGAATCGAGATGGCACTTGTCGACTTGTAACCACCATTGGCCGTGGACGACGTGATGTTGTTAACGCGAGGCGCCCCAACAGCAGTCGTAAGGTTGAGTGTCGTTGCGTCTAATAATCCAGCATATGTATTTCCGCTCGTGTCGCGAATTGCACCACTTTGCACTCGCACGTGATATGCGGTATTGCCTGCCAGCGTGGCGGTTGGGTTAAATGTCAACGTCGACCCAGCCACAGTGACACGAGCGTCTGGCAACGACACCGCTTCAACAACTCTGCGCGCCGTGCCGCCAGTTGCCGAAACGGTTGACACATCAGAGCCAATCACGGCATACGAAAACGTATTTGTGTCGATGGCCGTGATGACGTATGCGCCGTTGAACTCTCTATTGGCTACCCCGCCGACAGCGACAGCATCCACGACCACGGTGTCACCGACTACAAAGCCGTGTGAAGCCGATGTCAGCGTTGCCACGTTGCTTGCCAAAACTACGTTTGTCACAGTCTTGTTCGTGTCGGCGTCTGCCCCAATGCTGATCACTCGACTGGGAGCAACAGCGCCACCCGATGCGCTCGCCACACTTGTCGTACACGTCTTGGCATACACGAGCGTGCTTCCCGTTGTACCACTTGCAAGCAGAAATGTTGCAGTACCGATACTGTCCATGCCTGGGTCGACCTGCAGAACAGCAATGCGATCCCCCACATCCAACCCGTGCGCAGCAGCGGTTGACAGCGTCACCACATTGGACGAGCACGCCTTTGACGTCACACTGATGTATTGCGAGATCAGTGAGTTGAACGTGAGCGCGAGGTTGGCGTCCACGGCAACTGTTTCCGCTGCGTCGGCAGGCAACGACGAGAGCAATGTTGGGGGGTCTTTATCAACGCCAAATCCCGTCAACAACTTGCCCGTCAGGCTTGTGCTGGGCGCATTCATTGGAGAGCCACCAACAGTGATTGTCGCGCTGTTGGCCAGTGTGATTGCAGTTGCTTCGATCGTCATCTGCGGCGTGTCACCGCTCGCAACGACATAGTTGAATACGAGGCAGTTATTGGACGGACCACCCAAGCTCGCCAATGAGCCCGTGTAGTTGATGCCCGTTGCATTGGTATTCAGCACGAGTTTGATGTTCGCATTAGCACCACCGTTTGAAACAGTTGCGGTATCCGAAAAACAGACCGCGATAGGAATCGTCGCACCTACGCCATACGAACCCTGCATCAACGCGATCGGCGTCACTGCTCCAACCGTAGGCGCAGGTCCGCCGCCACCCGCCGTTGTGAAAGACAGGACCGTCGGGTCCGTCACCGGCAACGAAGCAAACCCATCTGCCGTGAATGCACCGGCAGCCAGGAGAATGTAATATTCAGTGCTCGGCAACAGGTCGCTCGTTGGATTGATGGTGATTGTGGTTGTACCGCTACCGGTCACCAATCCCCCGTTGACCGGAATTGTTTCCACAATCGAGTTGTCACTAGTTTTTCCGATCATGAGCATTTTGTTAGCTTGCGCTGCAACAGGCGACAAGAACAACAATTGAATATTTGCTCCCACCGCGATACCAATGGCGTTATCGACAGGAGATGAACTGTTGTACGGAAAGTCAGCGCTATATGCGTGCGCGGGCGAGACAGTGCCAACCACCGTGAGCATCACAACTGCAAGTGACGCCCCAACGAGACGTGAAAGTCCCTTTTTCCAGTCGAATCCCAACATCGCATACCCCCAATTAGCAATAGGACATCTTCTTAATTGAAAATGTACCCTATTGCCAATCGGGAATCAAGGTCGACCAAGAGTTTTCGCAAGGGTTAACTAAGAATTCACTTGGATGGCAATGGCCATACCGCCCAGTAGTACCAATTGATGCCCGCTCACATTGAGAAGCGCGTCCTTGATTCCAAGCCTGTACTGCCTTCCATTTTCGTCCTCGAAAACTGCGTCTCCGATAGCCACAAGCACATCGGATTCAACCACATCGCCACCATCAACAACAACGACCATGATCCCAGTGATCGAACCCCGAACCGTCATCAGTCCAAGATCAACAACCGGCCCATCAACGAGTCGAGCAAAGGTTGTCGAATCTCCAGAGAACCGAGCCACTTGAGCGGATAAACACTCAACACTCTCTCCATCGACCTCGAGCACCATTCCATTACCTTCAATCACCACCAGTTCGCGGTCGACTCCCGGCATCACCGAAAATGGCCCGTCTAAGACAACTGGGGCTATTGCAACACGCCATGTCCACACACCATCAACACTGCGATCACTCGCCACTTCATAACTCGTACCAAGGCCATTTGCCCACGGCATCGCACGGTGTTCACCAAATCGCTGCACTCTCATAACAGCACTACCCTATGTGGTCTATGAGTAACTCACCGATTCACGCCGTTATCAAACGCTGGCACGCCCACACCCGCGGCGAATTAGCAAATGGACTCGATGTTCTTCTCGACGACGATGTGGTGTTTTACTCGCCGATTGTCTTCACTCCTCAACGAGGAAAAGCAATCACCAAGTTGTATCTACAGGCAGCAGGTCAGACCCTTCCTGGTGAAAAAACATCAACAACGGAAAAAACTGAGTCAAACGATGCTCCAAAGGGTTTTCGCTATACCAAAGAGATTCTTGATGGCTACAACGCAGTACTCGAGTTTGAGACAACCATTGAAGGTAAGTACGTCAATGGCATTGACATGATCACTTGCAATGATGCTGGCAAAATCACCGAATTTCGTGTGATGATCCGCCCGCTACAAGCGATCAATCTTGTGCACAAGCAGATGGGTGACATGCTCGACAAGATGAAGAAGTAACTGAGTTACATCCCCAGATAGCTGGTAATCAGGCCTTCTTCTCGTTCTTCACAAAGTCGGAAGCCTCATTGAAACCGGCAGCAGTTAATTTTTCTGCCATGTCAGCCTTAACGGCTTGAACTACTCGGTGTGTTCCATTGCAATTCTTCTCTGGATCTGTCGTAAAACCACATCCGCATGTTGCCATATCAGTAACTCTCCTCTATTTCTGTTTAGGTTGAATAAATTTAGTAGGCGCTGAGGGACTCGAACCCCCGACCCTCTCCTTGTAAGGGAGATGCTCTAACCAACTGAGCTAAGCGCCCGT
>JAQCJO010000050.1 GCA_027592925.1 Actinomycetota bacterium
CGGCACCACAGGTTGCTGGTGGAAGTATCCGCTTTTGTAGCGACCTTGCAGATGCGGTGAAGGATGTTGATTTGGTGATCGAAGCAGTGCCAGAGAAACTGGAATTGAAGCATGAAGTGTTCAATCAGATCCTCAAGCTGGCACCAGCCGGCGCGGTCCTGTCTTCGAACACGTCGGGCATTCCGATCACGAAAATTGCCGCAGGTTGCGATTCGGGTGCTGACCGGATCATCGGTATGCACTGGTCGAACCCACCGCATCTCATTCCATTAATCGAAGTGATTCCAGGAGAGGAAACGAGCGAGGATGTCACCAAGCAGTTGATGGAATTCTCTGAATCATTTGGTTATAGCGCCGTACTCGAACGCGAAGTCCCAGGATTCGTAGAGAACCGTATTTTGTACGCGATCCTTCGCGAGTGTGTCGAGTTGGTTGAGCGCGGAATAATCAGCCATAGCGACATGGATACCTGTGTGAAGTGGGGTATCGGATACAAACTTGCGGTCATTGGGCCGCTAGAACTCATTGACATGGCTGGCCTCGATATTTATCGCAGCGTTGCGTCATACCTCAACAAGGATCTGTCGACAGCTTCCGAGGTATCTCCAATGATTACGAAGATCGCTGATCAGGGTCGCCTTGGAATGAAGACAAAGGGCGGTATCTACGACTACACCGATGAGCAGATTGCTGCAAAGGGAGCAGCTCGAGCCGCAAAACTTATTGCGGTACGTAAGGTTCTGTCGGAGTAATCCATGCTCGTTCCACCATTTGAGATGCATGTAGCGAAGTCGGTTGAGGACGCAATTTCGTTGCGTGCTGAATTTGGCGACGATGCAAGCTTCTACTGTGGTGGAACCGAACTCGTATTAGTTATGAAACTGGGTCTTACTGATCTCGCGCATCTCATTGATATCAAGCATGTTGATGAACTGCGCACAATTTCGATTGACGACTCAGGGATTCGAATCGGCGCGGCTGTTACCTACCGGGAAATTGAAAACAATCCGCTCTTGGTAGCTGACCGCCCCGAGCTTGTATCGATGATTAGCGGTATCGCTAATATTCGAGTGCGATCGGTTGGAACACTAGGTGGCAATCTTGCGTTTGCCGACCCGTCGTCGGATCCAGCGACGTATCTATTAGCAGTTGGCGGAGAGCTTGAAATTGGATCGGCTGACGGTAAGCGTCGGATAGTTCCCATGGACGGATTTCATACTGGGCCCTATCAACCGGACATGCGCGACAATGAAATGATCGTTTCGGTTCGCTTGCCGCGCAATGTAACCGGTGGAGTGGTGGTGCACGAGCGAATGAAGCTAAAAGAGCGGCCAAATATCACGGTAGCTGTGTTTGCGTCTGCAGTGAAAGGGAAAGTAACGCAGGCACGTGTTGCAGTCGGATCGGTTGGACTCGTTCCTGTTCGATTTGATGTAGTCGATGCGACATTGGTTGGAATTGAGGTTTCAACACTTGATGAAAGACTTCTGCGTGCGGCAACCATAGCTCGTGACAGTATTTCATTGTTTGACGACGCAAATGGGTCGGTGGAATACAAGCGACACTTGGTGCATCATTTTGTTCAGAAAGTCGCCCGCAAAGCGATAGAAGCAGTTTTATAGAAATTAGGCAAGTAGTGAAGGTGACGGGGGTTTATCAATGACACTGAAGGGGGAAGTGAAATGAACGATACAAAGGTGTACATACTTGACGGAGGTTCACTCGTTATTGACGGGTTCCACGTTTTTTGGAATAGGGGCCCCGCTGGAGACGTGCGGTTTCCGTGCTACAGCGTGCTCATCGATCACCCAGAGGGCAAGTTCATTTTTGATACTGGTTTTGACAAAGAGCACGTCGAAAAAGTGCTTCCGTTTGAAAAACCTCTGCAGACAGACGCGCAGACGTTACCTGGGTCACTCCATGCAGTTGGCCTCACCTCAGGAGACATCACGCATGTAATCAACTCGCATTATCACTTTGATCATTGCGGAGGCAACAAGCACTTACACAACGCAACAACTATTTGTCACAAGGCAGAACTTGAGGGTTATCACAAGCCTCAACCGTTTGAACATCTCGGCTATTCCGATAAGTCATTTGATCTGGCGACCGATATTTACACACCGCGATACGAAACTGTTGAAGGTGATGTGGAAATTGCGAAAGGCGTGCACTTGATGGAGACACCGGGTCATACCAAGGGTCACTACAGCCTTCTTGTCGAACTCAAAGGCCGACGCCCCATGTTGTTTACTGCGGACGCTTGTTACAGCAAAAAGAACATGGACATGAACTGCATCTCAAGCTTTCATCTCGACCCAGTGGCAAGTCTCGAGTCAATGAGTCGCTTGACATCGTTGGCTCAAGAACACGAAGCTGAAATGTTCTTCTCGCACGACCCGGACTCATATGGAAGTTACTTGCAGGCGCCCGGCTACTACTCATGAGCGCGGAACCACTGTTTACGCTCACTGCTGGTCCAGTTCAGCCAAGTGCAGAGACTATTCGCGCACTTGCAACACCCGTCTACGACCAGTTTGATCCGTATTTTCTGGAGCTCTATGAATCGACAGTCGAAAACCTGCGCATTGCGATGGGTGTTTCGACTGCGCCAGTGATCTTGCATGGAGAGGCAGTACTGGGACTAGAAGCTGCAGCTGCATCCTTGATCGCACGCGATGATGTGGTGCTCAACCTTGCATCGGGCGTTTACGGAAAAGGCTATGGCTACTGGGCGGCGCGGTATTGCAAGGAGCTTCTTGAAATTGAGGTGCCGTACAACCAAGTAATCAATCCAGATGAGGTTGAACAGATGTTTAAAAAGCGCCCCGACATTGCCATCGTCGCGGTTGTTCATTCCGAGACGCCTTCTGGAACGTTGAACCCGGTCAGGGAAATCGCTGCGGTATGCGCGCGTTATGGTGCACTCCTGATTGTTGACGCTGTGTCATCGTTCGGCGCCACAGAAGTGGACTGTGAGGGTTGGCCGGCCGACCTCGTTGTGGTTGGTCCGCAAAAAGCGTTGGGTGGTCCTCCCGGGTTGTCGTTGCTCTATGTCAGCGATCGCGCATGGAAAAAGATCGAAGATAATCCCGATGCACCAGTTGCTTCGATGCTCAGCATTAGTGACTGGCGAAACGCTCACTTGGCCTCCGTCAAATTTCCTTTTACGCCATCAATCACCGAAATTTATGCGCTCAACTCGACAATCGCACAGTACTTGCGCGAAGGACCCAAAGCAGCGTGGGCACGGCATACACGTGTAGCAAACGCCGTGCAAGTTGGGTTGCTGGGAATGGGGCTGGAGTTGTGGCCAGATAAGCGCGAGCATTGTTCTCCAGCGTTAACTGCTTTCAAGCTTCCGGTTGGATGCACAGGTGCTGCGGTGCGTGCGCATGCTCGTGAACATTACGGTGTCATGATTTCGGGTGGATACGGCGAACTCACCGACTCCTTGCTTCGTATCGGACACATGGGACCAACCGCCTATCCCGTGTTCGCAGCAGTGGGCATCAGCGCAGTCGGACAATCAATGAGAGACCTCGGGGTCAATGTTGATGTTGGAGCCGGCGTTTCGGCGGCGATGTCGGCCGTATCAACTTTTACAAAATAAATATTTATCACTTGACGAAATGGAGAAAATAATGAAACCACTAGAGAATCGAATTGCAATAGTTACGGGTGCGGCACAGGGGATTGGTGCAGCAATCGCTCGCAAGCTTGCCACGGACGGTGCATCGGTAGCTGTGGCGGACGTGAATATCGCTGCGGCGACAAAAGTTGCTACGGAATGTGGCGGCGAGTCATTCGCGTTTGCCACCGACGTCGCCGAAGAAAATCAGGTCGCTGCCCTGCATGCCGAAGTGCGCAAGCGCTTTGGACGCCTCGACATTCTTGTCAATAATGCCGCAATCGTGCCCTTCACGGCATGGGACGACACTGACTTTGCGGAATGGCGTCGTATTCATCGTGTCAATCTCGATGGAGCATTCTTGATGTCTAAGGCATCTTCCGAAATGATGCGTGAACGTCAATTCGGTCGCATTATCAATATCTGCTCCAACACCATCTTCGCTGGAACTCCAAACATGGCGGCGTATGTCGCGTCCAAAGGTGGAATTCTCGGGTTCACTCGGGCATTGGCAACGGAGATCGGACAATTCAATATCACAGTCAATGCGGTCACCCCTGGGCTAACAGCCACAGAAGGAGTCAAAGCAAGCCCGCACAACAATGCGTTTGACTTTGTGGAATCACTTCAGGCACTAAAGGGTCATGGGACCCCAGAAGACATCGCGCCAGCAGTTGCATTTCTTGCGTCAGACGGAGCCCGTTGGATCACCGGTCAAACCATCAATGTTGATGGTGGACACATGCGTCACTAGCGAGATAGCTGATGCGCGTGAGGGCGTTTTGCGTTCTGGTCATGTCTGCCTTCATTGTCGGACTAGTGAGCTGTGGTTCGTCCGTGCCTCGCGCATGGTCTAGTGAGCAAGAGGCAATGAGAGTGTTGACGGCTGCACAAAGTGGTGACATCGGCCAACTGCGTTCATTGGCGGGCGATCATGTCATCGTTGACGTCTCGCGGCAGTCAATGACCTTGGACGAATTCTTGTCTACTAAGAGTTCTCAGCGACCACTCGACAAAATAATTGCGGCCATGAGTTTTGAGCCGGGCTTGCGACTCTCGCCACTTGGCGATGGGACGGTCCAACGTTTGTGGGTGTATCCCGGTTTTGCTATCACCTCGCCAACATGCTGGTCGGACGAAGACAAGCAGTCTGCTCTGGATCAGTCGTTAATGAGTGTCGCACAGTTGGATCAATTTGAAAGCGACGATGCATACCGTGGGTTTAGTGTTGGATTTACAGAAGACGGTGAGTGGGCGTTTTTTTTGGACACCCGAGTCTCGCGTACTCCACCTAATACAGAAGTTGCCGAGGAGCTTCGGTGTAAGTAACTAGTGGCGTGTATGTCCAGCATCGGTAACGACAGTAGAGCCCGTCACCCAATGTGATTCTTCAGATGCAAGAAACAAAATGCTAGGAACATGGTACTGCGGTTTGGCTCGACCTTTCAGAGCCTGCATTCCTTCAACTAAGTCGAACGCTTCGTGGTGTGGGGTCTCCCAATTGGCGTCGGTGTCTGTAAGTCCTGGGCAGATGTTGTTGACAGTGATGCCGTATTTTCCGAGCTCGGTTGCTAGGGCGCGTGTAAATGCATACACACCGCCTTTGGCTGCAACGTAGTGCGTGAGGTTGGGCGTACCGAGCATGACGGTATTTGATGAGATGTTCACAATTCGCCCGTAGCTGTTCTTGCGCATCATGTTTGATGACTCTTTACACATCAGGAACACGCCGTCGAGGTCGACGCTCAAGATTTTGCGCCAGTCAGCAAAAGTGATGTCTTCCCATTTTTGGTAGGGGACAAGCGATGCATTATTGATCACGATGTCGAGCTTGCCGCAACGCTCCGCCACAGAGTGATGCAATGCAGCAACAGAAGATGGATCGCTGATGTCGGTGCGGACGCTAAAACATGATCCACCGATGTCCACAGCCGTGGCATCGCCTCGTTCTGCATTGATATCGGCAATGACGACGGTGCCGCCTTCAGCACTCATTTGGCGAGCCACCGCCTTGCCGATACCTCTGCCAGCACCGGTAATGATGGCAACTCTGTCCATAAACCTCATTCGGTTTGTCTCCACCCAAGCCCCCAATTTGATTCGATTCTTGGACCGATCTTAGTCATCTACTGTTGACAGTAGGCAGTTGACAGGAGAGAGCCTGCCCCCTATAGTGACGATTGGGGACTAATTAAAAGCCAGTCAAAACAACTACAAAAGGGGAGAAAGCATGAATTCTCAGTCAAAGAAATGGATTCGAAGGGCCCAGTTCGCTGGCGCCTTGACAGTAATGGGTTCGTTCGCAGTGGCCTGTGGGTCATCGAGTGAAACTGCAGACACAACGGCACCAGTAGAAACGGCTGCGCCAGTTGTCGAAGCAATCGTCAAGACCATTGCAATCTTGGCACCAGAAGCAGGTAACGACTTCGGTTGGAACCAGCAGGGTGTTGACAGTGCAAAGGCTGCAGCTGCAGAACTCGGCATTGAAATCATCGTTGCCGACAGCCTCGGCTACGGAGACATCACGCCAAACTTGCGTGAACTTGCAGACCAGGCCGACTTCATCATCGCTCACGCCAGCGGTTACAACACTGCAGCTCCTGAAGTTGGTGCAGAGTTCAGCAAGCCGGTTGCAATCGTCGATACTCCAGATGCACTCAAGGCTGGATTGGTTGCTGACTACACCGCAAGTCCAAACGAAGGTGCTTACCTCGCCGGAGTCTTGGCTGCCAAAACAACCCGCTCGGGAAAACTCGGAATCGTTGTTTCTGGCGAGCCACCGTCCTGGAACTCACAGTCAGCCGGTTTTGCTGACGGAGCTAAGTCGGTCAATAAAGACATCACGTTGCTGTACTCGATCATCGGACCTGCAGCATACGCAGACGCTGAAGGAGCAAACCGAGTCACTAAGACACTTATCGCAGCTGGAGCCGATGTAATTTTCGGACAGGGCGACGGAGCTTCTTTCGGAATGTTGTCGGCTATTGAAGAGACCCCAGCCGCCGACGGTGGCAAGGTACTGTTCATCGACGTCATCGGTAACAAGACAAGCATTGACAAAGGCTTCTTGCTTTCATCGGTTCTGTGGGATTTTAAGAGCGCATTCGTTGACATGATCAACGACATCAACGCTGGAACCTACGGCACCCGGAACTATGGATTGGACCTTAAGAATGGTTCGATCTCATTGTTGAAGACACCTTTGATCTCCGACGCTATCTGGGCCGAAATTGAAGCTATCAAGGCATCAATTATTGACGGTTCATTGGTTGTCGAAAACGTCACCGACGCAGCAGCTGTGCGTTCGAGGATGTCTAAGACTACTGAAGGCAAATAACTAGAGAGTTTGTTGGTTATTTTCTCTCACTAATGGTGTGGGTGGCTTCGATTAGTTCGCTAGTCGACTCCGCCCACACCTAGGGAGCAATGCAGGTATTTTGTTGAAGTTGTATGAGTTGACGAAAAAGGAGTCCTCGCGTGGTGTTGGCAAGTGAGATCACTCCGACTGTTGAGTTGATTGGAATCACCAAGGCGTATCCAGGGGTTGTCGCTAATAGCGATATTCACCTGACATTGCTTCCAGGTGAAGTGCATAGTCTTCTTGGAGAAAACGGCGCGGGAAAGTCGACTCTGATCGGCATTCTTTCCGGCATGGTGCAACCCGATGCGGGCGAAATCCGTATAAACGGTAAAACAGTTCGTATACATTCTCCACGCGACGCGCTTGAGCGGGGTATCGGTACGGTGTATCAACATTCCCTACTTGTGCCCACGTTGACTGTGCTCGACAATTTGCTTCTTGGAGTTGATCAGGGATGGAAATTGGGTCGAGAAATGGCAATGGCACGGCTCCACGAGCTGGCAACATTGCTCGATGTCGAGATAGATCCTTCGTCGATCGTTGGCGACTTGGCGCTCGGTCAGCGTCAACAAGTTGAAATAGTGCGCGCTCTATGGCGTGGCGAAGGCGTTCTCATTTTGGATGAGCCAACATCTATGCTCACCCCACAAGGCGCTGAAAAGTTGGTGCAGGTAGTACGCAGGCTGGTCTCGAAAGGGCTCGCCGTGGTATTTATCACCCATAAACTGAGTGAGGCATTGGACCTTGGCGACCGTGTAACGGTATTGCGTCGCGGAAAAATCGTCGGTGAGGTGACGCCAGACGAACTGCACAATAAGAGTCGGCTACAAGTTACTGACGAAGTCTTGAAGATGATTTTTGGTGAAAAGTCTGACGCCTCTCAAGGCACCTCAGCGACGCAGCTCAGCGACACAGCGGGGGAGACATTTAGGGTTGATCATGTTTCCGTCAAAGGCGATGGACCGCATCCAGTGCTAGACGAAGTCTCGTTTGCCCTCAAACGAGGTGAAATTCTGGGCATTGCCGGAATTGATGGAAATGGACAAAAAGAATTGGCCGAAGTTTTGGCTGGCCAGCGGCGAGTTGACAACGGAGAAATTATTCTTGAAGATCTCTCAATTCAGCACTTATCAATCGCGGCACGTCAGGCCAAGGGTCTGAGGTACGTCACCGACGATCGCCATGGAGAGGGCATGGTGGGACCACTGAGTATTGCGCTCAATGTTGTGCTCAAACGTGTTGGCGAAGCACCTTTTTGGCGCTGGTCGTTTGTGAGGCACGGAGCCATTCGCGAGTTTGCGCGCAAGTTGATTAACGATCACGATGTACGCACGCCGCACGAAGAAGTGGCCATTTCCACATTGTCTGGTGGCAACATGCAAAAAGTAATCCTGGCGCGCGAACTTGCTCTCGCGCCGCAAGTTGTCGTATATAACAAGCCCACGTATGGCCTCGACGCACGAACTACTGCAATTGTGCTGGCACGCATTGCCGACCAAGCAAGAGCTGGTGTGACGACAGTTTTTATCTCAACCGAATTGAGTGAAATTGTGGCAATTTGTCATCGCGTTGCGGTGATGTACCGAGGACAACTGAGTGAACCCATCAGCGTGCGGCCAGGAATCGAATTGCAATTAGGTGCATTGATGACGGGATCAACGGCTGTATGAGTGCACCTCATGATGGGACGACTGTGGCCTTAGCTGAGCACAAGTCGCAGACCGAAAGTCGGCTCGAAAGAGTGAGCCGAAGTATGACAAACGCGTTGATTCCAGTTGTCGGTGCCTTCATTATCGGTGGGTTGCTGCTCGCGGTTCTTGGCCGCAATCCATTTGCTTTCTATGGCAATGTCATCGATCACGGGCTTATCGGCTCACTAGGTCGGCAAGAGACATTAATTCGCATGGCTCCATTGCTGTTGATCGCGGCCGGGTTGATGATTGCGTTCCCCGCTGGCATCTGGAACTTAGGTACCGACGGACAATACGTCATGGGTGGTGTCATCGTGGCTGCACTTGGACCCGAACTTGCACCACATGTGAGCGGCTTCGTGCTCTTTACGATTCTCTTCATCGCGGGATTTGTAGTTGCAGCAATTTGGTCGCTAATACCGGCGATTCTTAAGGCGTGGTACGGCATCAATGAAATCATCTCGACGTTGATGCTGACCTTTATCGGGCTTCGATTTTCGGCTTTTCTTGTGAAAGAGTATTTTTATGACCGAGAGACAACTGTGCCGCAAACTCGTGTTCTTGCCGTGGCCGACCGACTTCCACGGATGTTTTCATCTCGCGTACATATCGGTTTAATCGTTGGGCTTGTCGCAGTAATTGCCGTGCACTTCGTGATGCGCAATACAGCGTTTGGTCTGCGGCTCCGAATCGTGGGAATGAATCCTAAGGCAGCTATTCATGCGGGCATGAATATGAAAGTACTGACACTTGCAATTTTCACGCTCAGCGCAGGTTTTGCAGGTCTTGCTGCTGCTGTCAACATCTCTGGTGTGGACGGCGTCGTGCGAGCCGAATGGAATCCAGCTGTCGGATTACTTGTTGTTCCACTTGTGTTTCTTGCGAGATTTCATGCAGCCAGCGTGATTGTATTCATTGCTGCGTTTGCAGTGTTTAAGGTCGGAGGAGAATCGGCATCACGGAAAGCCGACATACCAAACTTTATGGTGCTCTTCATGGTTGGACTCCTGCTGATATTCATGGCGCTCGGTGAGTACATGCAGTTACGTTCGAGTAGAAAGCACCAGTCATGAACGGACTATTTTCTGAACTATTTATTTCTTCATTGGTCAGTGGTGGAGTCATCGCAGGAATTCCATTGATCTATGCAGGCCTCGGCGAGGCAATCTCGGAACGCGCAGGAGTACTCAACGTAGGTCTTGAAGGCATGATGCTTGGTGGCGCATACGGCGGTTTCGTTGGTGCTCTCCACTTTCAGTCAACATGGTTTGGACTCATGTGTGGGGGTCTGACAGGAATGGTCATTTCCTTATTAATGGTTGTGCTTTGCGTGCGACTGAACTCCAATCAGATCGTTGTCGGTATTGCAATCACGCTGGGCGCCGAAGGAGTCACCGCACTATTACATGGTGCTATTTATGGGGATTCATATCCTCGGGTTCCGACGGCACACCCATATGCCATCCCGTTATTGTCCGAAATCCCGATTATCGGTCCGGGTTTTTTTAATCACCACGTATCGGCATATTTTGCAGTAGCGTGTGTCTTTTTTGTGAGCTGGGTGCTCAAGTCGACGGGGATAGGACTGAGTATCAAGGCGGCAGGAGACCAACCGCATGCACTTGAAGCCGCGGGTGGCGGAGTACATCGAACCCGCACGATCGCAGTGCTTTCAACTGGCCTATTGGCGGGGCTCGGTGGAGCATTTATTGTGCTTGTTGGCGCCGGTCTATTCGTGCCGTTTGTGACAAATGGCAAAGGCTTCATTGCGATTGTGCTTGCCATGCTTGTGCGAGGCAGGGTCAAGTGGATCATCGTTGCCAGTGTGCTCTTCGGAATGTCGCTCTCGCTGACGACTGCATTGCAATTGGCCGGGGTCGATGTACCAATCGACTTGGTCTTGATGCTGCCATTCGTCTTGATCATTGTCGTGCTGTTTGCTTTTGGTCGTAGGAGCTACTTGCCAGCTGCGTTGGCCTTACCGTACGACAGAGAACAGCGTTAGGATAATCACGTATGGCGCCACGAGTTGAGTCCCGAACACTTGCAGAACAAGCATTTCATGTGATTGAACACGAAATTCTCTCTGGTGAATTGAAGCCTGGCGCGGAGCTTGCAGAGGTTGATCTTTCCGAAAAATATGGCGTAAGTCGTGGTCCAATTCGTGAGGCTTTGCGGCAACTGAGTGCAGTTGGGCTAGTGCAACTCACGCCACGCAGACCGGCCATCGTGAGAGTATTTTCGAAAAAAGAATTTCTTGATGGATATCAGCTTCGTGAGATACTTGAGGCTCTCGCTGTGAGACTGGCTGTTCCACAGCTCACAGCCACTGATATTGATTTTCTTGTGAAGTGCACCGACCAAATGGAAAAAGCTACACAGTCTGATGACCTCGTAAAGTATTTTGAATCTAATAATACTTTTCATCGCATATTCATTGATAAATGTGGGAACGCACAATTACGTGAGTTTTATGATCAGGTAACCAAACCAATGTCAAGGTATCAACGTTGGACTCTGCAATTGAGGGGCGACATGAGGTCGTCGCTTGATGAACACTCCCGTGTTGTTGATGCGGTACGTTCTGGAAATGCTGAACTGGCGGCGAAATTAATGACAGACCACATCCATGTGCCGCTTGCGCGACTGGAAGAATGGATAGACAAGTAACCAACAAACCCCCGTGGTTTGTCGGCAAACTTTGAAGACTATTGGGGTGGACGAGGGGTCTCGAACCCCCGGCCTCCAGGACCACAACCTGGCGCTCTAA
>JAQCJO010000051.1 GCA_027592925.1 Actinomycetota bacterium
AAATTATAAAATCCGGTTTGTTGCGCAAGCGACAAACCGGATTTTTTGTTTGTCGGCGAAGTTGTGCGCAGCGTGATGTGTTTTAGTGGCAGGCAGGTTTTGCTGCAGCCACGTCGATGCCTGGGCTGCGCGAAAAAAAACCGCTCGGCTTGAGCTGAAACCCTGTGCGTTCAACTGGCATCACAGGCCAATCTTCGATTCGCGGAATGTGATTGGTGCCAAACACATACCACAGCACGACATCAGTGTTTTCAACATTTCGATCAGCACTTGTCCACTCTGGTAAGCCTGCGCCACCTTCGTGTTGAAACGGATAATCGCCAGCGGGATAACGCTCTGTTTCAACGTGCGGAGTAACCCACAGATGTTGATACATGAAACCAGCCTTGCGACCAATCACGGACTCGGGTAATGCCATCGGAAACGTGGTGTGGCCTGGAACCAATTTGTATCCAACTGGTTTTCCCATGTGATTCTTGCGACCAGGATTGATGATCTTCCAAAAACGATTCTTGAATGGATCGATCACACGTTGCGCAACAGATTCGGTAGCAAAAACTGTTTCACTTGTTTCGTAAGCGCCGCCTAATGGATTCTTTGGACCAACAGGATGCGCGAATGCATCAACTTCTACAACGCTGTTTGCAGCACCATCTATCTCCATGTCAAGACGTGCACACAAGATGTGTTGGTGAAACGGCGCCCACAACCCTGGCTCAATTTCGGTTGCAGACGGATGGTCGGCGCCAGGAAAATCGGAAATCGTCAACACAATGCCTGTCAACTTTGCTTCAAACTCGATCGATCCGTCTTGATAGAAATACCAAAAGTAGCCGTACTCGTAATTATTGACAGTCACGATGGATGAAACAACAAATCTGCGACCACGGCGCACCTCAACGTGTCCATCAATGTCAACGTGTTTCCACAAAATACCTACGTCTTCTTCGTGCATACAGATGGCATTTGGAATCTCGCGAATTGATCCGTCTGGCTGAGTGACAGCAGCATCCAAATACACAATCTCGCCTAGGCAGTCGCAACCAAGTGTGAGCGAGTTGGTGTAATTGCCCAACCCAAACTCGCCGGTGTCAAACGCATTTTTTCGATACGCACTCTGGCTTGGATCGCCGTATGGAATGACTAGTTCAGCAATAGATAACCGGCGAGCAATCCGTCGTTCAACACCATTGTCGTCAAACTGCACTTCGTGAATAACCAAACCTTCACGCTGACAAAACCCAATGCGCATATTCCAGCGCTCCCAATCAATACGCCAGCCGTTGACCGTGAACGAAGCGCCATCGGGTTGTGTGATCGCGAGTTCTTTGAGACCAATGTTTGCACCTGTCTGGCTCGCGCGATACGGGCCAGGTGTTTGTGGAATTGGAATTTGCTCATCATTTTCGACATCCACAACTTCGCCAGTATCCAAGTCGACAATTGCGTGCAATCCGCCAATCGGATGTGCATAAAAGTTTGCTTGCGGTGTTGGGCAATGCCACATCGGTGTCCAGATCACTCGCCTGCCGGTGTCGAGATGCTTTGGCATTTGTGCGCCGATTGGCCATGTCTCCATGTGCACCGTATTTACGTCAGTGATCCCACGTAGTCGCAATGCCTCAATAATTCGAGCATCGGTTCGCACAGCAGCAATTGCATGCTCTGATTCGCTACTTAATATAGGTGCCTTTGCGCCAGCGATCTCGACAAGTGCGCCAGTCGCACCTCCCAAAATCAATACACCTTCACTTACCACACCACGAGATTTGTCCCACACCGTCATGCGCGCACGGCGCACAACTGGCGAGTCGGGCTTCAGGCTTACCAACTCTGTTTTAGTTGGTTCGTCGAGTTGCACCATGGCAAACAAATGCCGGTGGTCAAGATTCCATGCGGCCTTGGCCTGAGCAACAGCAGCCGCGAGTTCTGAGTTGCTCAGTGGATCAAGCGGGTGAATACTGCCAACCGATGCTTTCATCACACCGACCCTAGACGCATATTTTAGTCTGGCAACGTGTAGGTGTTTTCGAACTCGTCTTGCAACACCGTTGCTACATGCGCAGTGGTATCAACAACCAATTCTTCGCTCAACACTCGAACGCGGTATGACCATCCTGCTGGCAACGACAACTTGTCTCCCAAGGTGTCAAGACTTTCTTCGCTGATTGTTGGGTCTACACCGATGCAGCGAGCCTGCATCACATACGCCAAACCATCTGGGTTAACGAGCTCATAGACCTTTTTGCCGGCATCCCAGAAAAACACTGCACCACGATTAATTTTGCGCTCTACATATGAACCTAGTTTAAATTCCGCACCAAAACTTATTGTGGCAATGCGGCGCATGATGATGCCATTGAAGTCACGAAGCACTGGCTCGACTACAGCCACCTTGGTGCCCAAACCATCGAGCAACCAATACCGAGGGCCGTTCAATTTTGCGAACACTGCGCCCATTTCTTTGGCAATGACATCGGCGTCAAGTGTCTGCCACTGCTCCTGCGGGCAATCGTTCAACATTTGGGTGCCATACACCTCGGCTTCAAGACCTGTTTCTCGCAAAAACATGGCAAGTACTTCGCCATAGCGAACACCACGCATGTGGTCGATGAGTCGTTGTGGGTTCTCAGTTGCCATAAGACGAAATTCTAGTTCGTTTGCATTCCTAACGTCCTTCTAGGATCGTGCAATGGACTACAACGACATCGTGCACGAACGTCGCAGCATTCGCGGGTACCAGCAAAAGCCCGTACCTCGCGAACTGATTGAAGAAATTATTGACCTGGCCAAGCGTGCGCCATCATCGATGAACACCCAGCCATGGCACTTTCATGTGATCACTGGTGAGCCACTTGAGCGCATTCGAAAAGGCAACACCGAGAAGATGATGAGTGGGTCGGCTGTTGATCGCGAGATCAAGATGAACCACGGTTATGAAGGACCACATCGCGAGCGCCAGATCGAGATCGCAGTTCAGTTATTTGAGGCCATGGGCATTGCACGTGATGACAAGCCAAAACGACAAGATTGGGTGATGCGTGGCTTTCGGCAGTTTGATGCGCCGGTCTCAATCGTGATCACTGTCGACAAAGCACTTGCCGATGACACCATCGCGCACTTCGATTGTGGTGCAGCAACGTACGGTCTCGTGCTCGCAGCATGGTCAAAAGGTCTTGGCTCAGTGATTAATGGTCAAGGCATTATGCAGTCATCGGTCGTGCGTGAAAATGCAAACATTCCTGAAGACGAAGTGATTATGACATGCGTTGCTATGGGTTACCCAAGCGATGAATTTGTTGCTAATGACGTGAAGTCGCGTCGAGTGACCAACGAAAAAGTTGCGTCTTTCGTCGGCTTTGACTGACCAACATGCAGGTTGTTGTCTGCAATCAGGTTGGGTCACTCGACCAACTTGTTGTTGAAGAACGTCCATCGCCCGACCTCTACCCCACGTGCGTGCGCATTGCTGTTACGGCGTGCGGAGTCAACTATGTAGACGCATTGTTTGTGCAAGGCAAATATCAGATCAAGCCGCCAACACCATTTATTCCTGGCATGGAAATAGTTGGTCGGGTTACTGAAGTGGCTGGCGATGTTGCTGGCATCAACGTCGGTGACCGTGTGTTTGCAAACATAGGGCTCGGCGGATACGTGAGCGAAGCTGTTGTTGCAGCAAGTCGTGTGGTTGTGTTGCCCGAATCGTTAACGGATGGTCAGGCTGCAACGTTTATGCAGAGTTATCTCACTGGGTGGTTTGCTCTTGTTGAACGCGCGCGGGTTGAAGCCGGCAAGTGGCTACTTGTTTTGGGCGGTGGTGGCGGCGTTGGACTCGCGGCGGTTGACCTTGGTCATGCATTGGGACTACGCGTTATTGCGGTGGCTTCTACCGATGAAAAGCGTGCACTCGCCACAGCTCGGGGTGCAGATGCTGTGATCGATTCGACCCTGTCGGCCAATGAGATCAAGGAGCAGGCCAAACAGATCTCGGGTGGCGGCGTTGACTATATATATGACCCCGTGGGTGGCGAGGTTGGTGAGACCTGCTTGCGCGCACTGACCGACGATGGCCAGTATCTCGTTATTGGTTTTGTTGCTGGCATTCCGATGCTTCCAGCCAATCAGGTGCTGCTTCGCAACCGCCGCATCACTGGTGTCGACTGGGGTGCGTGGGCAATGAAAAACCCAAATCTGAACAACGCAAACCTCGCGAAGGTTTTGGAACTCATCGATAATGGCAAATTGAGCCCGGTCGAGCCCGTCACGTATGCGCTACGAGATGCGGCGTGCGCACTGACCGATATTCAAGCGCGCAAGATTGCTGGCAAGGTCGCATTAATCCCATAAACCGTGCCAACTAGCACCCTGTACTGCATACGTACACAGTCAAGGTTGTGGTCGCAGCAAATACTCACATAGCCTAGAAACATGTTTAAAGTTCGCGACTTAGTGCCAGGAGATATATCATCTGCTGTACGGCTTTTAGAACTCTGTCGTGGTGCGGCAGACTCCAAGCCAGTCGACATTGCAAAGTTTGTTGCAGACAGCAGCGCAGGCGCGCCAGCGATTGTTGCAGTAGCCGAAAACGAAGTCGTGGGCTTGGTCTCAAGCCGAATCAGCAACGACGATGCTTGGATCAATATCGTTGCGATCAGCCCTAGTTGGCGAAAACAGGGAATCGGATCAGCAATGATTCAGCGTCTCGAAGAAAAATTACTCCATGAAGGTGTGCGCAAAATCTCGGTTCTGTCAAGCAATGTTGAGGCAGGACAAACCGCACTTCTCAATCGAGGTTTCACAGCCACAGAGGGACTCACTCTCTACGAAAAATCAGAACCGATTGAGCCATCAGCAATGCGAGTGCTCGATCTGTGGGGTGGAGAACTTTGCGATGCCACATTATGGGATCGTGTCGCAGGAATGGATGCGGAAAAAAATCTGATTGAGAATCGAATTATCGCTCCACTTGCTGACCCCGAGCTGGCTGCAAAAATTGGTGTACACGCCCCATCAGCTGTGATGTTGTTTGGTCCTCCAGGAACTGGCAAAACAACTTTTGCCCGCGCCATTGCCGGTCGACTCGGTTGGCCCTTTGTTGAACTTCTCCCGTCAAAACTCGATAGTGGAGAAATGTCTTTGGCTGCCGAACTTCGGAACGCTCTCACCGAATTGCTCAAGCTAGAAAATATTGTTGTGTTTATTGATGAAGTAGACGAAATTGCAACTGCTCGCACAGAAAGCCCTGGAACACGCGGCGTAGTCAATGAGTTGTTGAAAATGATTCCTTCATTTCGCACACCTGCGGGACATCTTCTTGTCTGCGCCACAAATTTCGTCAACAACATTGACCCTGCTGTTCTTCGGCCCGGTCGATTCGACCTTGTCATTCCAATCGGACCTCCTGACGAAGCAGCCCGCCTTGCATTGTGGACAAAAATACTCGAGCGTCTAGACACCCAAGAGATCAAAATTGCGGAACTGGTTAAAGCAACTGAAGGGTTCACCCCAGGTGACATTGAGCTAGCTTCACAACGAGCAGCAAGTATCGCTTTTGATCGGGCTCGTAAAGGTGAACAGCCAAGCCAGATCACGCCACAAGATTTGATGCAGTCAATTTCAAGAACAAGTGCATCAATCACGTCGCAGATCGCCCAGCAGTTTGCGGATGAATCAATCCGTTTTGGTCGCGCCTAATTCATGCGAATCGTCTCGTTATTGCCCTCCACAACAGAAATTGTTTTTGATCTTGGATTGGCCGACCAGCTGAGAGGCGTGACCGTGGAGTGTAATTGGCCGCAGCATGCCAAAGAGGGCCGTGAAATTGTTGTCGATACGTTCACGAACCCAACCATGACACCGGGCGAAATTGATGCGATTGTTAAAGAGCGTGTTGCCCAGGGTCTCGATCTGTACAACCTTGACGATGCTGCACTCGCTCGTTGTGAGCCAGATCTGATTTTGAGCCAAGACCTGTGCCGTGTATGTGCCGTAGCAAGCGGCGACGTAAACGCCGCTGTTGCACGTCTGAATTGCGATGCGAATGTGCTGCAAATTGATCCGCAAACCCTGCACCAAGTAATTAACTCGATCAACACCATTGCCGAGGCTGCTGGAGTTGCAAGCCGCGGCACAGCACTCACCAATTCACTTCACGCACGCCTCGAGAAAGTGGCCGACAACGTTCGTGGTCTTGCGCGCCCAAAAGTGTTTGTTCTCGAGTGGATCGACCCACCATTTGGTGCTGGTCACTGGGTACCCGACATTATTAGTGCAGCAGGCGGTGAACCCTTGGTGTGTAGACCAGGAGAACGATCGGTGCAAACCACTTGGCAAGAAATTGCTGATGCCCAACCTGACGTAGTCATAGTTGCTCCGTGCGGTTTTGGCCTAGATGGTGCAAGCGAGCAAGCTGCATCCATCATCAATCAACTGCCCAACTCGGTTTCGGTATGGGCCATTGATGCAGACTCCGTCATGGTTCGCCCTGGGCCTCGACTTGTTGACGGCGTTGAGGCAATAGCAGCAATGCTTCACGGCCAACCGATCAATGAAACGTTGCTGCGCAGGATTCGCTAATCCCACAGGAAACTTTTACAAAGTATTGGTAATCCCTGCGAAGTGCAATGACTCTTTGAGGCGCACCATGCACATCAGTTCATCGCTGCAATCACTCGAAACCAGTTGAGAGCGGTCGCTTTGGATAACTGGGGCACTAATCAGAGATCCGAGGCTGGAACCCAATTCTGTTGGCCCTCCGTTTGCACTCACACCAACCGAAAACTTGATTGTTGGTTCAAAGACCTCTCCGTCTTTAAGCGTTTGCAACAAAATTCCTGAAGAGATGCGGTAGTTGATGTCTTGGCTAATAAGTATGAAATCGCCCTCTGCACGCAGGGAGTCTGCCTTCCAGTGCTTTTGCAAAACCGAAGAGAGTGTGTCAATTCGATCACGAATCACCGATGCTTCTTCGTAACGCTGATTTTTTGCATGTACAGCCATTTTGTTCTCTAATCGCGCAATAACTTCAGTTGATTTTTGTGTCAACGTATCATGTACTAATTGAACGATCTGCGTGTATTGGTCTGCATCGACAGACCCCGAACATGGACAAAATGCAAGGCCCAACCTGGCCGCCGAACACGCAGTGGCATCTGGGTCGGGCTTGTAGTTTTTTCCCATCCGAACAGTGCACCTTCGAAGTGGAACCACCGATTCGATGGCATCAATACAGTTGCGGGCAGTACTTCGAGATCTAACCGGACCAATGTAAACACCTTTTTGCGAAGTGGACTTCGTGATCACTAGACGCGGCCACTCTTCATGCGTGGTGAGGCGGATGTAGCAATACTTTTCACGACGTGTTCCTACATAGTTATATCGAGGAAGCAATTTACCGATGATTCGACTTTCCAGTACCTCGGCCGTAACCGGATCTGGCGTTTCAATAAAACCAATGTCGTGTGTTAGACGAAGTAGTGAACCTATCTTTTTACGCGAATCATTGGTGCCAAAATAACTTCGAACCCGCTGGCGAATATTTGCTGCTTTGCCTACGTACAACACCTCGCCAGATGCATCAAGAAACATATAAACACCGGGGCTTCTTGGAAGATCATCTGTGAGCGGAAGTTTTTTTGCTTCGGGATGCGCTGCAAACTTGGTGAGCGCTACCAATTCAGACAATGTGGACACCCCATAACCCGATGCCCGCTCGATCAGAAAATGCAATAAGTCACCAGTGGCCAAAACATCGTTAATCGCACGATGCGAAGGCTGATGAGCGAGTTTTAAAACAGAAGCAAGCGTGCGCAGTTTGCAATTTGGCACCTCGTTTCGAACGATGCGCCGAGCAAGTGAAACGGTGTCAACCACTTCGTTCCTCAGTTCGGCATGGTCATGCATTAACAAAGCACTATTGATAAACCCGAGATCAAAGCGAGCGTTGTGTGCCACTATCACTGAGTCACCAATGAACGCCTGTAGTTCTTCGAGCACCTCCCCAATCTTTGGGGCATTACGAACCATCGAATCGGTAATGCCTGTGAGCAGAACTATCGCCGCTGGAATTGGAGTATTGGGATTGATAAATGTTTGGAACCGACCAATTTCATGGCCACCTAGATACTTAATTGCACCAATTTCGGTGATGCCCGCCGAACTTGGCGAAGCTCCTGTTGTCTCAAGATCCAAGACGCAAAATGTGACTTCATTCAGCAACTCCACTGAAAGCGCACCCTTCAAAGAATCAACCACGCTCATACTGTAAGCAGTTCGTGTGACACAGTGATCAAGACAACCCTCGCCATTCATCTTCTGTCCAATGCTGGCGCAACTCCTCTGTTACAAAATCGGTGACCCACCTCACAGAATCAATCCAAGGCAAATCCTGTGACATCACCTCGGTAAAGGCCATTCCCTGCAACAACAATGCAACATCGTCAATTCCTAACACCACACCCTCATTCTCGCCGGGCGCCATCAATCGAGCTTCTAGATCAACAATCTTCTCCGAATCCCACCCGTTCGAATCTCCACCATCAAAAAATTGATCGAGCATGATTCCGAGAATCTGAGACAACGCTAAGACTGCATCGTGCTCTAGAACCACTAGGCGAGGCTCTATCACGAAGGAGTTCTTTCGCAATTTGGCAAATCATTTTCAGTAACCATATTGACTAACAATATTAGGCAAGTATCATTGGACTATGACCCAAACACAATTGACAGTTTCTGGAATGACATGCGATCACTGTGTGCGCCACGTCACTGAAGCAATTACAAAAGTCGCTGGAGTTCATAGCGTAAATGTCAAACTAGCCGAAGGCATTGCCGTGTTCGAATCTGATGACTCACTTGACCTTCAAGTAGTGAGAGATGCGGTCGTTGCAGCAAGTTACTCCGCCTAGTTTCCTGTTTGCTAAAGAGAGATCCGCAATGAAGAAACTCACACTTACCACCGTTGCTTTAGCAGTGGTAGCACTGTTGCTCGGCGCATGCGGCTCACATGACATGGGTTCAATGGACATGGGTTTAATGGGCATGGGTTCATCGAACACGGGTGATTCAATACCGGAATCGTCAGACTTCAATGATGCTGACGTGATGTTTGCGCAAATGATGATTCCTCATCATGAGCAAGCAATTGAAATGTCCGATATTGCACTCGACCCAAATACGGGAGCCAGCGCTGCAATCATCGCTCTCGCCACCCAAATTAAGGGAGCGCAGGATCCAGAAATCTCACAGATGAAAAATCTGCTGACCACCTGGGGCATGCCAACGGATATGGGCTCAATGGACCACTCATCAATGATGGACGGAATGCTCTCGCTCGAAGAGATGGCCACACTTGGTCAGTTGAAGGGCGCAGAGTTTGATAAGGCCTGGGCCAAGGGCATGATCGCGCATCACGAAGGTGCAATCGCGATGGCAAATGACGTACTTGCTAACGGCAAGAACAGCGAAATTCTTGCTCTTGCAAATGCAGTGGTCTCTGGTCAGTCCACAGAAATTGAGACGCTCAAGCCACTCGCTGGCTAAATCGTTAATCGTCAGAGATCTGACCTACTTCTGCACATTTGCTGTTTGCGAAAACCTCTTGTTTTTGCCGATTTGCTCGGCCAAATCGGTGAACATTTCTGTAAATGGCCAAGATCTGCGCCAAATGAGACCGATCGTGCGACTTGTTGACTGACCAGCGAATCGGCGTGTGACGATCCCTCGACCCGAACCCGCCTCAACTTTTTCTGCGCACTCTGGCAACAATGTGACACCCATTCCTGCTGCGACCATTTGCGACAACGTAGCCATACTCGTTGCCTGTATTTCACTCGGTTCACTAAACGCAAGTTGACAAACTTGTGCAACTTGATCTCGAAGACAATGCCCCTCTTCAAGAAGAATCACTCGTTCACCGCGCAATTTTTCTAACTTGATTGGAGACTTAGTGTGTGCCAATTCGTGATTTGACGGCATTGCTAATAAAAATTTGTCTTCAGCAATTGGAGCACAAAGAAACTCATCAGAAAAAACCGGCAAAGCCAAAAGACCTAAATCGATTTCGCCTCGGCGCAGCGAATCTAAGAGGTCGTTTGTCTTCAGCTCGAATATTCGCAACTCGGCGTCTGGGTGCGCGGCTTTGAACGAACGAACGACGTCAGGCAAAATATACGGTGCAAAGGTTGGTATCACGCCGAGCCCGATCTCGCCGCGCAAACGCTTTCCGTCATGCATGGTTGCCTCAATCAGACCAACCACTTCTCGCAATACAACGCGAGCTCGTTTCAGCACCCCGACACCATGGGTCGTGAGCAACACGCCACGATTTGTTCGTTCAAACAAGGTGACACCCAATTTTCGTTCAAGCTCTTTGATCTGTGCGCTCAAGGCTGGTTGCGAGACGAACTGCTGATCGGCAGCGACGCTAAACGAACCAGAATCAGCGATCGCAACAAAATAACGCAGCTGCTGAAGGGTTGGCCAAGACATAACTAAATCTTATGATACTTTGCAGAAAGTACGATTTGCCTTATGGGCATAAATAGCCGAGAATGTGTTCATGACAAACGACCAAATCACCAGTTGCCCTTTTTCGGGCGGAGCAATCACATCCCCAAACATGGGCCCCACAAATGCAACGTGGTGGCCAAATCAACTCAACGTCAGAGTCCTTCATAACAACCCAGAAGTTGGCGATCCGATGGATCCTGATTTCGATTATGCGAAAGAATTCAAGTCACTTGATCTCGACGCAGTGGTAAACGATCTCACCGTTTTGATGACAGACTCACAAGCCTTTTGGCCAGCTGACTACGGTCACTACGGACCGTTCTTTATCCGCATGGCGTGGCACGCAGCAGGAACATACCGTATTCAAGACGGTCGTGGTGGCGGTGGCGCAGGTATGCAACGCTTTGCACCGACCAACTCGTGGCCAGACAACGGCAACCTCGATAAAGCACGACGCCTACTTTGGCCAATCAAGCAAAAATACGGCAACAAACTTTCTTGGTCTGACCTCATGATCCTCACCGGACACGTCGCTCTCGAGACGATGGGTTTCAAGTCGTTCGGCTTTGCAGGTGGTCGCCCAGACGTTTACGAATCAGACGACACGTATTGGGGCACAGAAACAACTTGGCTCGCAGATGAGCGATATTCAGGTGATCGCGAACTTGCTGATCCATTAGGTGCAGTTCAAATGGGTTTGATCTATGTCAACCCAGAAGGTCCGAACGGAGTTGCAGAT
>JAQCJO010000052.1 GCA_027592925.1 Actinomycetota bacterium
ATCGAACCCTGAATAACAGAACCAGAATCTGCTGTGTTGCCAGTTACACCACTCCCCAGAGTGACGGGTCAAGGATATCGCCGTACCCAAAATCGCCACACACTATTTGGTGAGGTGCTCCAGATTTGCAAAACCAATGAGATGCGCAACGGCAACCCCGAGCGCTTCTCGCACATGCCGCGAAACTGCGCTCGCTCCCTGCAACGGTGAAGTGCGGGTGGGAGAAACATACGCGACAAGCCCAAGATCTTGGGCAATCAAACGTGATCGCAACGAGTGATACGGATCAGTGACGATGAGGACGCTGTGCAACCCGCGAGATTGCATGATCTCGCGCACTGCAATGAGCGACTCTCGCGTTGTTGAGCCACTGTTTTCTTGCACGATTGACTCGGCCGGCACTGCAACGCCTATGAGGCCTACCATCAAATAGTTTGCCGATGTCTCGGCTTCGGTAAATCTGTCCCCCGGCTGATTGCCTCCTGTTGTGATCACGAGTGGCGCGGCACCTTCTTGCCACAGTGCTAATGCATGGTCAAGGCGTGCTTGCAATTGTGGCGATGGTCGGCCGTCGTATTGCGCAACTCCGAGCACAACGATGGCGTCGACTGATCTTGCTTGATCACTTTGACCAACCCACCACACCTGTGCCACGTTGATGCACCCGTACACCAGAGAGATGATCAGGAGCAGGCCGACAACTCGCGCAAACCTGCTCACGGTTATCTAGCCCTGTGCGCGAGCGAGTGCCGACTTGATGCGACGTAAAGATTCGTCGCGGCCAAGCAACTCGATTGGTTCAAATAATGGTGGCCCCACACTTCGTCCCGTGATGGCAATGCGCAATGGTCCTTGCAACTTGCCGAGCTTCACGTCGTGCTTCGTCCCCACCGTTTCAACTGCGGTCTTCAGCGATTCTGCATTCCATTCAACTGTCGCGAACGCAGTTGCAATCTCGGCCAGCGTTGGTGTTGCAAAGTCGGCACCAAACGCTTTCGTGAAAGCGGCATCATCAATTGATGGCTCAGCCAAAAACAAGAAATCGACAAGGGCACACACTTCGGCCATCACGACGACTCGCGTCTGTACCAACTCGGCCATCGCCCTAAACATCTCTGGTTTGTAACGCTCAGCGGGCCACGGTGCAGCACTCGAAGTCAAAATCACTTCAGCAGCACTAATGAAATCTTCTAGCGGCATCATGCGGATGTACTCGCCGTTAAATGACTGCAGTTTCTTGATATCAAAAAAAGCCGGTGAGTGGTTGACACTTTCGAGCGCAAACTCGTCAACAATCTTTTCCCAAGGCACAATCTCTGTGTCGCCGTGTGGCGCCCAACCAAGCGTCATTAAATAGTTAACCATGGCCTGAGGCAAGATTCCCTCTTCGCGATATTGCTCAACAGCCACTTTGTCGCGACGCTTCGACAACTTCTTGCGCTGCTCGTTCACCAACACAGGCACGTGCGCCCATACCGGTGGTGTTACACCAAGTGCATTCCACAGCATCTGCTGCTTTGGAGTGTTTGGCAAATGTTCCTCTGCTCGCAACACATGTGAAATATTCATCGTGATGTCGTCAACTACGTTGGCCAGCAAAAATACTGGCGTGCCATTGCCTCGCAACAACACAAAATCTTCAATCGTTGAGTTCTCAAATTCCACTTCGCCACGCACGGTGTCGTGCACAATGGTTTTTCCTGCCGGCACCTTAAACCGCAACACGTGACCAGGGCCAGGAGCAAGGCCTCGGTCGCGCGAATGGCCGTCGTAGCCATTCAGACCCGCGGCTTTCGCACGTTCCTGTATCTGCTCCGACGTCTGGTCGCAGTAATACGCGTTGCCCGAGTCAAACAGCTTCTGGGCTGCCACCACATGCTCGGCGGCATACGTCGACTGAAAATATGGCCCTTCAAAATGTGGGTCGTTGCTATCTATGCCTATCCAAGCAAGTGCATCAATGATTCCCTGTGTCCATTGCGGTTCGTTGCGCGACTCGTCGGTATCCTCAATGCGCAATACAAATATGCCATTATTTTTTAACGCAAGTAGCCAGTTGTACAAGGCCGTTCGCGCACCGCCCACATGAAAATATCCGGTTGGTGATGGAGCAAATCGATAGCGCGGTGTGGCAGTTGACATCTCTCAACAGGTTATCTCGGCGTGTCGATCGGTGATGACGTCCACTACCCTTCACCCAATGGCCGACACAACTCGCACCAATCAAACCAATGTTTATGGCGAAGCACTCGATAGTTGCTGCACATCTCCGATGACAGGATTTTTTCGCACCGGCTGCTGTGAAACAAGTGGTGACGACACTGGCGTACACACCGTGTGCGCCATCATGACAACTGAGTTCTTGGAATTTTCAAAATCAGCAGGCAACGATCTATCAACGCCAATGCCTCAATATGGTTTTGCGGGGCTCAAAGATGGCGATCAATGGTGCTTGTGCGCCGGCAGATGGCAAGAGGCTTTTGAGGCTGGTCATGCACCGCGCGTCAATTTGCGCGCAACACATGTGCGCACCCTTGAGTTTGTTGAATTAGCAGACCTCGAAAAATTTGCGATCTAAATCGCGATAACCACTGAGTTATGCGCCGGTGAGCGCGCGCCACGACATCGGCATTGATTTTGCCAATTGATCATTCGACAACTGATACGTAGTTGCGGGCACCATGTCTACGAGTGCACGAGTCTCGGCGTAATGATGAGCCGCATGGCCGAGCCCGCTAAACACTTCGCGACGCTTTGCCAACAAGTCGGCTGGCGGCGAATCAAGCAACCACCCCCAGATCGTCAGTGCAAACGTGAGATCGTGCATTACTGGTGCACGACCAAACAGTGATGCCCTACTCAACGCAATTGCGATTGTCCCTTGAATTGCATCATCAACTGACTCACCTTCTTTGACACGCACGTTTTTACGAACACGACGCGCGAGCGTTAACACATAACCCTGATCAGGCCCTTGGTTTCCAAGACTCGCACCGCGCGGTTGGCGTCCGTCCAACATTCCTGGTCGATCAACCATCCAGTTGTCAGGCACATGCTCTGGTGACGTGTAGATACGCGGATTATTGGTTGGAAGAACTGGGGTGTGTTTTGGAGCAGCCATACGGCTTTGAGCCTAGTTGTTGGTCGAGTGCAGCAAGCCGAATACAAGTGACTCTTCGAGCGCCCGCCATGATGCTTCGATGATGTTGGTCGACACGCCAATGGTTGTCCATGTACGATCGCCGTTTGTTGCATCGATAAGCACACGCGTGACTGCGCCGGTTGCCGATCCAGAATCCAAGATGCGCACTTTGTAATCGGTCAAGTGAACCTTGGAGAGTTGAGGAAAGTTCTTTGCAAGCGCTGCACGAAGTGCGGTGTCGATTGCATTGACCGGACCATTACCCTCAGCGGTAAACACCTCACGCGCGTCGCCGATCCACACTTTGACAGTTGCTTCGGTAGTGAAATCACCCATCGAAGACTCGTCGGTGATCACTCGCATCGAATCCACCTTGAAGAAGTTCTGCTCCCACCCTGCTGCACGGCGCATCAACAATTCAAGCGATGCATCGGCTGCTTCAAAGTGGTAGCCCTCGTGTTCGAGACGCTTCAAGTCGTCAATTACTTGATTAACCGCTGGCCCGTCCATGGCCAGGCCGAGTTCTTCGGCCTTCATCGTGATGGTTGCTCGTCCGGCCATTTCAGAAACCAAAAATCGAGTACCGTTGCCAACTAATTCGGGCGACACATGCTCGTACGCATCTTTTACGCGAGCAATCGCCGACACATGCAACCCTGCCTTGTGTGCGAATGCACCCGAACCTACGTATGGCGCTTGCGGGTTCAGCGGACGATTCAATACTTCGGCCACATAGTTACTCACCGCAGTGATTCGCTCGAGCCTGCCATCTGGCAAACAGGTATAACCCAGTTTGAGCTGCAGGTTTGGAATGACCGTAGTCAAGTTGGTATTGCCCGTGCGCTCGCCGAGACCATTGAGCGTTCCTTGCACGTGCCGAACACCGCTGTGCACTGCAGCAAGCGAGTTGGCTACTGCGCAACCTGTGTCGTCGTGACAATGAATACCGATAATGACGTCGTTGCCAACGTGTCGCTGCACCGCCCCAACAATGTCTTGCACTTCAAATGGCAACGATCCACCATTCGTGTCACACAACACCAAGTGAGTTGCTCCATTGACGATTGCCGATTCAAGCGCGCGCATCGAAAACTCTGGGTTGCTCTTGTAACCGTCGAAAAAGTGCTCCATGTCAACGAGCACTTGTCGACCAGCGCCATGTAAAAACTTCACCGAGTCGGCAATCATGGCCAAGCCTTCGTCAAGCGTTGTCTGCAGTGCCTGCTCTACGTGATAGTCCGATGATTTTGCAACGATGCAAACCGCAGGGGTGTTCGATTCGATCAAGTTGCGCAGCGTCGGATCATCGTCAACTTTGCCCAACGGTCGTCGTGTCGAACCAAATGCCACAAGTGTCGATGTCGTCAGTTTCAATTCTTTTTGGGCACGGGCAAAAAACTCGATGTCCTTTGGGTTCGCGCCTGGCCATCCGCCCTCAATGAAATGCACGCCCAGATAATCCAGTTGCTCAGCGATGCGCAACTTGTCTTCGACGCTGGCCGAGACGCCTTCCACCTGCATGCCGTCGCGAAGTGTCGTGTCAAACACTTCGACTGTGGTGTTTTTCTGTTCTGCTTTCATTTTTTCTCTTTTCAAAGTTTTCGCTTATTTCAGGGATTAAAAAAGCCGCCCTCGAGGGCGGCTTGGGCGAACGTCGAATGACGCACGCCTAACTAATAATGATGATTGCGATGCTTGCTGAGGTTGCTCCGAAGTAATTCACAGTCTCCAGTATCACCCCGTAGGTAGTGGTTCGCCAACATCACCCATAAGGCTTTGTGGAAAACTTTGGGGACAATGGGCTCAAAGCCATAGCCCATCTGTGAATAACACTGGGGATAAGTCTGTGGATTTGAGTGGGGATATCCCCCTTCTCGTCACAGCGATGTTATTTAGGCCAGTTCACACCAGTCGATATAGCGCTCGTCTTGACCGCGCACAGCCTTGGCATATACCGCCGCAATGGCCCGAGTCATCGGGCCTGGACACGGAATCAAGCGCTCGTCCACCATGCTCACTGAACCAACTTCGGCTGCTGTGCCGCAGGCAAAGATTTCGTCGGCGATGTACAAGTCGCTTCGGGCGATGTTGTCGACACGAATGTCGTAGCCCAAGTCTCGCGCAATACGCATCACGCTGTTTTGCGTAATTCCCTCGAGCGCACCAGCCGATGTGGGCGGAGTCAAAATGATGCCGTCGCGTACACAGAAAATATTCTCGCCTGTGCACTCGGCAATTAAGCCGTTTGGTGCAAGCATGATCGCCTCGTCATATCCGGCCTTCAGTGCTTCTACTTTTGCAAGAGTCGAGTTGACATAGTTGCCCACGGTTTTTGCGGCAGGCGGCATCGTGTTGTGATCGTGGCGAGTCCATGAAGAAACCTTCATGCGCACACCTTTTTCCACTGCGTCATCACCCAAATATGCACCCCACGGCCAGCAGGCAATGGCGATGTCTACTTTGCAAGGCAAGGTATTTAATCCCATTTCGCCATATCCGTAATACGCAAGTGGACGGATGTAACACGCTGGCAATCCGGTTGATCTCACCGTGTCTTTTGTTGCTTGAACAATTTCTTCAACGGAGTACGGCATGTCCATACCCATAATCTTTGCCGAGTTGTAAAAACGCTTGATGTGGTCTGTGAGTCGAAAAATGGCTGGACCATTCTTAGTCTCGTATGCACGAATGCCTTCAAATACTCCGGTGCCGTAATGCAACGTGTGCGTCAACACGTGTACTTGCGCTTTGTCCCAATCGACGAGCGTGCCGTTCATCCAGATTTTTGGTGTCGTGGTAATTGGCATAGTTTCCTCGTTTGTGATCTGTTTGCTAAATGTCGTTCTAAACTATCGCTCTTAGTTGGCCACTCTGGCACTGATTTCATCACCCATTTGGCTTGTTGAGCCACTTGCTGGTGCTTGGCACGCTGCACGCACGCGCTCAGCCATTGCACCCTCTCCCAAAAACTCAAGCATGTGTGCTGCCGACAATATGGCAGCAACAGGGTTGGCCTTGCCAGTGCCCACGATGTCGGGCGCCGAACCGTGCACGGGTTCAAACATCGATGGTCCTGTGCCAGCGGGGTTGAGGTTGGCAGATGACGCAATGCCGATTCCACCGCTTACTGCTCCACCCAAGTCGGTGAGGATGTCACCAAATAAATTGTCAGTCACGATCACGTCGTAGCGATGTGGGTCTTGCACAAAATAAATGCAGGCGGCATCAACATGGTTGTACGCAGTTGCCACTTGAGGAAACTCTTTTGCAACACGATCAAAGGTGCGCTGCCACAAGTCACCAGCAAACGTGAGCACGTTTGTCTTGTGCACGAGCGTGAGATGTTTGCGAGAGCGTGTTGCAGCCAACTCAAATGCATAGCGCACGCAACGCTCTACTCCGTGTGCAGTATTGACGCTGCCCTGCGTTGCAACTTCTTGTGGCGTACCTTTGCGCAACACACCGCCTTCACCAACATATGGCCCTTCGGTGTTTTCGCGAATCACAATGAAGTCGTGAGGCGCAATGTGCCCAGGTGCCGTGCCCGCAAATGGTCGACGATTGATGTACAAGTCCAACTCAAAACGCATCTTGAGCAACAGCCCGCGCTCAATCACGCCAGGCGGCACACCAGGCGTGCCAACCGCACCGAGCAAGATCGCATCAAAATTGCGCAGCTGCGCCAACGTTGCATCCGACAACACTTCGCCATCGCGCAAATACCGCGCGCCACCCAAATCAAAATCGGTTGTCTCTAGTTGCGCACCAGCAGCACGCAAAACTTTGAGCGCCTCTTGCATGACCTCTGGTCCAATGCCGTCGCCACCAATGACAGCAATGCGATGCTTCTTGCCAGATGGTGGAGTTGTTTTTGACGTTGCCATACCCCCTATATCGTAGGGCGCAATATGCACCGCTAACCTTTGTGCGCATGGCAAAGCACCAACTTTCTCAAGCGGCCCACGACCGTTTAACCGCCGAATTCACTGATCTCACCACTCGTGGTCGTATTCAAGTCGCAGACAAGATCGAGCGCGCACGCGAAATGGGCGACCTCAAAGAAAATGGCGACTACCACGCAGCCAAAGACGAGCAGGGCCACATGGAGGGTCGCATTCGCCAAATCGAATCGTTCTTGGAAGATGCCGAAATTATTCCACCAGCACCAGATGGTGTGGTCGGTCTTGGCACCATCGTCACCATCGTCTACGACGGGGATGCCGACTCTGATGCAGAGCGCTACTTGATTGGACATGTTGAAGAGCGCCCAGAGGCTGGTGATGTCAGCGTGATGAGCCCAAGCTCTCCACTCGGCTCAAGTTTGCTCGGTGCCAAAAAAGGCGCAACGGTTTCCTACGATGCACCGAACGGAAAGCTCAAAGTCAAAGTGCTCGATACGCAAACCGCACGATAGAAAGCATCAACTCGCACAATGTCACTCCCTCCAGGTCGCGCGCTCAAATTACCGGGTCGTGGTCAAACATTTATTCGCGAGGTGCAGGGGCCACCTGGCGCTCCAACAATTTTTCTGTTGCACGGTTGGACAGCAACTGCAGATCTCAATTGGTTCACCGTATTTGACACGCTCGGCGAACATTTTCGAATCATTGCACCAGACCATCGCGGTCATGGCAAGGGCATTAATTCTAAAAGTCCGTTTCGTTTAGAAGATTGCGCCGACGATGTCGCCGCAATCGCCGATGTGCTTGGCATCAATACGTTCATTCCAGTTGGTTACTCCATGGGCGGCACCATTGCCCAGTTGATCTGGAAGCGTCACGAGTCGCGAGTACGCGGGCTTGTCTTGTGCTCGACTGCTGCAAGCTTTGCAGTGTCGCGCGAAGAGCGACTGTCGTTCTTGGGGCTCACAGGGTTGGCGGTCCTCGCGCGTCTCACCCCCACCCAAACCATTGATTGGCTCACCGAACAGATGTTTTTGCAACGTAAAGGTGACGGTCTTGAACCGTGGGCTCTCGAGCAGATGGCTTCGCACGATTGGCGCAAAATTATTGAAGCAGGCAGTGCCATTGGCAACTTCGATTCAACTTCGTGGCTCAAACAAGTTGATGTACCAACGTCGGTCGTGATCACCACCAAAGATCAGGTCGTTGCAGTTGATCGCCAACAACGTCTCATCGATTTACTCGACGATGTAGATGCGCACTTTTTTGATGGCGGGCACAACGCCGTATACACCGATCACCATACGTATGCGCCTATGTTGCTTGCTGCAATCACGAGCGTTCACCAACGCTCAAAACTTCTGCTGTAATAACTGCTACAGATCTAGCCCGATGTCGAGCACTTTGGCCGAGTGCGTAAGAGCACCCACCGAGATGTAGCGCACGCCAGTGGCGCCGACTGCGGCGGCTGATTCAAGCGTCAGTCCGCCACTCGCCTCCAAGATCACGTCTTTGCCAGTTGCATTTCGATGACTCGCAGCAATTGCCACCGCTTCTTTCAACATTGCAGGCGCCATATTGTCGAGCAACACCAAATCGGCGCCTGCGCCAAGCGCAATGTGCAATTGGTCAAGCGTGTCAACTTCAATCTCTATTGCGATATTCGGCTCTGTAGCACGCACCAATGCAAATGCTTCGGCCACCCCACCTGCTGCAGCAATGTGATTATCCTTCACAAGCGCAGCATCCGACAATGACATGCGATGATTCACTCCACCACCACAGCGCACCGCATATTTTTCGAGTGCGCGCATACCAGGTGTTGTTTTACGTGTGTCGCGCACCTGCGCACCGGTTTTGGCAAGCGCGTCGGCCCATTCACTCGTTGCAGTTGCAACACCACTTAACTGACAAAGCAAGTTGAGCGCGGTGCGCTCAGCAGTCAACAGTCCGCGTGTGGGTGCGTCAACGCTCATCAGTTTGTCGCCTGGCTTTACCCGAGCACAATCATCAACGTGCTTGTTCGCCACAATTTGGTCGCTGCCACACACCATCTCGAGCACAGCGATTGTGACGTCAAGTCCCGCAATACATCCATTGGCACGTGTAGCAAATACTCCAGTGCTTCGCTGGCTTGCTGGCACTGTCGCATTGGTGGTCACGTCGTGACCATTTTTTAAGTCTTCGTCGAGTGCCACAGCAATCAATCGACGCACGTCATCAAGCACGAGCCCACTCGCCACTAATCGTTGGGCAGTTGCGTCAGAGAGCTGGTGGTACTGCACCGCTACGCACTCTCTGTTGGCAGGTTGTCAATAATCAGTTGATTGTTGCGCAGTGAAACTTGCAAATGTCGCAACCAAATATCACGAGGCTCTTCCGTGTCGGTGCGGCGGTGACATCCTCTGCTCTCGGTGCGGGCCAATGCCGATGCAGCAACGGCTGTGGCTACTGTCAAAATATTTGTTGCTTCAAAGTTTCGTCGCGATGCTGGTGTCTTGGCATCAATCTTTTCTGCCACTACTGCCAACGCATCCATCGTCAATTGCAGTCCGTCTGGTCGGCGCAAAACTCCAACATGTTTCGACATCGTCACACGCACGTGCGCACGCAACGAGTCGTCCAACAATCCCACCGCGTTGTTTGCCTGCGACCCAACCACATCAAATACTGGCTCAACACGAGTAGGCATCTTCCAAGCCAAGTTGCGACCAACGCGCGTGCCCACCACAAGGCTTTCAGTCAAACTGTTTGACGCCAAACGATTGGCGCCATGCACGCCCGTATAGGCCACTTCTCCAACGGCATACAACCCTTCAACTTCGGTTGTGCCGTCCATATTCGAATCAATACCACCACATGTGTAGTGGGCTGCTGGCGCGACCGGAATGCGATCGTGTTGTGGGTCAATACCTGCCGCATTGCACGCTTTGGTAATGAATGGAAACCGTGTTGAAAAGCGTTCGCCAATATGTGTCGCATCCAGATACACATGGTCATCAACGCCATTAATGTTTTGCGCCATCCGCGCACTGATCGCTGCAGCAACCACATCTCGTGGTGCCAAGTCTTCTTGCGGGTGCACGCCTTGCATAATTCTTTCACCAGCAGCATCAAACAACACTGCGCCTTCGCCACGCACCGCTTCCGAGATCAATACCTGCTGTTTTATCGAGCCAACTTCTTGCCACAACACCGTTGGATGAAACTGCACAAATTCCAGATCGCGCAAAGTCAAGCCCGCTCGCAGTGCAAGCGCATGACCATCGCCAGTTACCGCAGGTGGATTAGATGTGCTTGCAAACACCTGGCCATAGCCACCAGTTGCAATCACGATCGCGCGCGCAGTGACCACACCAACACTTGCAACTGTGCCGTCGCTATTGAGCATCGCAATACGTATGCCAGCGACTTGACGTTTGCCTGACGCAAGGTTTGGCCCAAACACCAAGTCGAGAGCAAATGCATGTTCCAGAACTTCCACACCAGCGTTAATTGCGTTTTCGTCAAGCGTTCGTTGAATCTCGGCACCCGACTGATCGCCGCCAGCGTGCACAATGCGTGACCTCGAGTGTCCGCCTTCGCGCGTGAGAGCACGAGTTCCATCTGCGCTCGGATCAAAGGCAGCACCCATCTTTTCCAAATAGTCAATTGCTGTTGGCGCATCGCGCACCAACGAACTCACTGCATTCTCATCACACAATCCACCGCCTGCATCCAATGTGTCACGCACGTGTTCGGCAAACGTGTCGGTTGGGTCAAATACAGCGGCTAGTCCACCCTGTGCCCATGCTGTCGAGCCTGCATCAAGCGTGTCTTTAGTAACGATCAATACGTCGCGCACTGGTCGAGCAGCAAGTGCAGCAGCAAGTCCGGCGGCACCAGATCCAAGCACCACAACATCGGTGTCTCTCGTCCACGAAACATCTGGCGCACTGAGTGCTGCCGGCAACGAAACATCGCGCATCGTCACGACTACTGCTACTCCTTCGTCCTTGAAGGTGTTCCTATCGCAATCATGCGCTCGACCGAGAGTCGCGCTCTGTCGGCAATGTCTCGCGGCACTGTCACTTCATCTCTACCTGTGCGCAATGCCTCTAGCAATTTCTCTGGCGTGTTCATTTTCATGTACTTGCACACGGCAGCACGATTAACAGGCTCAAAGATCACAAGCGGATTGGCTTTGCGCAATT
>JAQCJO010000053.1 GCA_027592925.1 Actinomycetota bacterium
AAAGCCCTACTGAGATCAAATTCTTCAAAAACCAGATTTGGATATGCGCCAGCAAGTGACGGATACAAGTTGCTCGCTAATGTGCCAGCCTGAGTGTCACCAGTGGCGTACACGACATCAAATTGCGGGTGCTGCGCACAGAGACGCAGCAGTTCCGCGCCGGTAAAACCGGATGCTCCAACAATGCCTACAGAAAACATATCGCATAATCATACACTGCGGTGCATAACTATGCAACGACCCTTTAGCGCAGTTCTGCACCTAATTTCTGGGCTGCGGCAATGCAGCGAGACCGCGCATCGGCAATCTCGGTCTCGCCAAGAGTGCGATCTGGAGCCTGGAACCTCAATCTGAAGGCCAAGCTACGGGCATCATCAGCTACACCTTTGCCGCGGTAAATGTCGAACAGCACCGCATCGGCAAGCAAATTTCCCCCAGCCTGGCGAAGGCTCTTGAGCAACGTTCCGGCGGCAACAGTCTGCGGCACTACAAATGCCAAGTCGAAGTCGCTCGATGGATACTTGCTCACCGTTTGAGCTGCTGCAACCTTCGGTGTCTCACCAAGCACCATCGACAGATTGATTTCAAGACAGGCAACGCGACCCGATACACCGAAGTTAGCCAGCACAGTCGGATCGATCTCACCCACCGCACCAAGCACAACCTTGCCTCTGCGCAATTGAGCAGACCTAGTGCCATGAAAACCCGCAGGAGCAGCATCTTGAAACAACTGAGCGCCAACACCCAAAAAGGCAGAAAACTGCGACCACATGTCCATCGCTTTTGTAGCGTCGCTTTCGGCAAACACAACACATAGCACCTCGTGCTCATCAGGCAGTTGCTCGCTTCCCTGCGGGTAAACATGACCAACTTCGAACAACTTGATGTCATTGATGCGATGTGACTGGTTGTAGGCAATGGACTGCAACAACCCAGGTCGCAACGATGTGCGCAAAACGCTTTCTTCAGCCACCAAAGGGTTGGCTAAACGCAGTGCATTATCTTCTGACAGTCCACAGCGCGTCAAGTCGCCCGGAGCCAAAAATGGATTTGGCATGGCTTCCGATGCGCCGAGAGAGAGAACGAACTCTCGAACAATGCGACGCCTTTGCTGCACAGCGGACAGTCGACCATGTACTGGCGATTTTGGAACGACCTTGCCTATTTCATCAAAGCCAAAATGTCGGGCAATCTCTTCAATGACATCAATTTCTTGCGTGCAGTCGGGCCTGAAGGATGGAATTGTCACAACAACACTGTTTGATTTGTCTGGCTTTGCAATCTGGAAACCGATCGGAGAGAGCAACGCACGAACGCCGTCTATTGCGACATCGACGCCAAGAACTCTTCTGATTTGGTCAAGGCGCAAATCGGTCGTGCGCGACGCATCTGGCAGGCTTGGCGTTTTTTCGTCGGCTCCTCCATCATGAACAACCAAGTTTGGGCACGTCAGGCTGAGCAGTTGAGCAAATCTTTCAGCGGCAGCACGACCTCCATACGCATCCACCCCGCGCTCAAATCGCAGCGATGCTTCAGTGCGCAATCCGAGTCGTGAGACTGACGCTGCGATACCTAGCGGTTCGAACCATGCAATTTCGAGTGCCAGCGTCGTAGTTGTTTCACTAATTTGCGATCCCGCTCCACCCATGATCCCAGCAATTCCCACTGGCTCGTTTTTGGCATCGCAAATGAGTAAATCTTGTGCACTCAAAGTTCGTGCAACATCGTCGAGAGTGACTACTACTTCTCCCTCATTTGCACAGCGCACGATAAATCCATTTGAGACTTTTTCGAGGTCGTACGCATGATTGGGTTGATTCATTTCGAGGTTGACCAGGTTGGAAACATCGACAACATTGTTGATTGGCCTCATGCCTGCACGACTCAAGCGTTGTGCAATCCAGGCAGGTGAATCGGTCACAACAACACCAGAAATCACGGTGACACTGAAGCGTGCGCAACGATCATCGGCGCGAATATCAGCACCAACATCGATTTTCTTTCCTTTGGCCCACGTGACATCTTTTACTGGTTTCAACGAAAGCTTCAAAGGCAGTTTCATGTGTGCAGCAAGATCTCGTGCCACTCCCAAATAGCCAGTGCAGTCGGGACGATTGCGTGTCACATCCAAATCAAAAACAACATCTTGATCTATTCCCAATGCGCTAAATACATCTGTACCCAAATCCAAATGAGCGGGCAAGATCATGATTCCGGTTGCGTCTGCAGTAATACCTAGCTCAGTACCGGAGCACAACATGCCCTCACTATCAATACCCAGAATTCCGCGCTGACCGATCACGCGACCGTCGGGCATATTCGTTCCCAGCGTTGCAAGCGGAATGAGGTCGCCTGGCTTCATGTTGAAGGCACCACACCACACGTGCTTTTCGACTCCGTCACCTGCATCGACATACACGCGATGCACCTTTGCGGCGTCAGGATGGCGCTCGGTTCGCAACACTTTGGCTACGACGACTCCCTTAACTGGAAGTCCGACTTGTTCGATACTTTCAACTGCAAGTCCGAGCTTTGTCAGTGATGCCGCAATCGCATCGACATCTTTTCCGAAATCGGCAAATTCGTTAAGCCATGAGTGCAGAATCTTCATGAAAATTGCCTCAAAAATCGCAAATCATTGGTGTACATCTCGCGGATGTCTTCGACATTGTGGCGCTCTTTGGCCATGCGATCGATACCGAAACCGAATGCAAAGCCTGTGTATTCGTCTGGGTCTATACCGCCCGCTCGCAACACATTTGGGTGCACCATTCCGCAGCCACCAAGTTCGATCCAGCCACCGTTGGGCCGTTTGATATCAAACTCCGCTGATGGCTCAGTGAACGGAAAGAAAGAGGGTCGAAGTCTGCTTGTGAACTCGCTGCCAAAAAACGCCTTGGTAAATGATTCGATGATGCCTGCGAGATGCGCAAACGTAATGTCGCGATCGATCACGAGACCTTCAATTTGATGAAACACTGGCATGTGCGTGGCATCTGGAGTGTCACGCCGAAACACTCTGCCGGGCATGATTGCATAAATTGGCGGTTCCCAACTTTGCATCACACGAATCTGTACTGGTGAAGTGTGCGTGCGCAACAACACCGTGTTGGCTTCGTGCTCGCTCGAAAATGGCTCAATGAACATGGTGTCAAATTCGCTCCGTGCCGGATGCGAACGTGGCATGTTTAGCGCTTCAAAATTATAGAAATCTGTTTCAACTTCTGGACCTTCAGCAACCTGAAAACCGAGGCCGATAAACACATCTTCAAGTCTCTGCATTGCCTGCGTCACAATGTGCGAATATCCGCGCCGATTTGTCGTTACAAACTCGGTGAGGTCTAACGATTCGCCAGCCACCTGGGCTGCACGCTCTTGCACCAAAAACTCAGCAGTGCGCTGCTGCAAGGCTGCTTCCACTTGCTGCACACTGTCATTGATCAGTTGGCCAGCAACTTTGCGGGCCTCCGGGTTTTGAATCTTGCCAAGCGAAGCACGCAACGTGTTGAGAACACTCTTCTTACCGGCTAACTCGCTGCCAATCTTCGTTACCGTTGATGCGTCCGTGGCAATCGCAATTTGGGCCAAAGCAGCCAATCGGGCCGCTTCTACCTGGGAGCCAACATCCGAAGTTGCGTCACTTGACATACACGCCACACTTTACTCGTTAGAGGCTGCGTGATCCCGTTGTTTAGCAACTTCGAAGCACACCAGAGTCGCTGCCATCGCAACATTGAGACTCTCGCTTCGACCTCTATGTGGAACCATGACCCACTGATCAATATTGCTCGAGTCAACCAAGCCGTGCGCCTCATTGCCAACGACGATCGCAACACGATCGGTGAAGTTAGCCGAGGTGTAATCAATACTTCCCTCTTGGTCGTGGGACGACGTGCCGATGACACGAAAACCTGCAGCCTGCAATTTGTAGGTTTTGACGTCCTCGATGATGGGTACATAAAACATTGACCCAGCGGATGCGCGAACTACTTTGGGATTAAACGCCTCGACAGTACCGGGAGTGAGAACAACGGCTGATGCACCTGCGGCTTCCGCCGATCGGAAAATTGTGCCCAGATTTCCGGGATCGGAGATGCCATCGGCAACGACCACCCACTGTGCGGTCGATGCCGAATCGATGCCAAACGTTCGACGTCGAACGATTGCAATAACAGGCTGTGGAGAAGTAGTCGAAGCAACGCGCTCGAGAACACCATTTTCAAGAATATGCACAGGAGTATCGCTACCCAACACTGCCATTCCATCTGGCGTCACAAATTGTTCTTCTACGAGCCAACCGGCGCTGATCGCTTCAGCGATCAGCGTTGGTCCTTCAACTACAAAACAACCTTCTTCGATCCGTTCACTGCGTCGACTTGCAAGTCGACGCAGTCGCTGTACGCGTGGATGTGTAAAACCGAGTCGAGTCTCGCTCAGACGAGCGCCCCTCTTGCGGTTTCTACTAAGGCTTTGAAAGCGGCTTCGTCATGCACTGCGAGGTCGGCCATGATCTTGCGATCGACAACAACACCAGCCTTTGACAATCCTGCAATCAGGCGGCTGTATGTGAAGTCATTTTGGCGACAGCCAGCATTGATACGGGCGATCCACAAGCTGCGGAACTCGCCCTTCTTTGCACGACGGTCACGAAACGCATATTGACCGGAGTGAAGAACTTGCTCGTTCGCCGAACGGAATGTGCGGCTGCGATCGCCGTAGTAACCCTTGGCCTTCTCGAGAATTGCTTTGTGTTTCTTTCTTGCATGTACTGCTCTTTTTACGCGTGCCATGTTAAAACCCTTTCGTCAGTTTGTCTTATCGTCGAACTTCTATTGATCTGAAATCTCTAGCGCATGCCCAACAGGCGCTTGATGCGCTTGACATCACCAGAGTGAACGTCTACCGAACCATCGAGACGGCGCGTACGTGTTGAAGCCTTGTGTTCAAACAAGTGCTGACGCATTGATTGCTGACGGCGCAATTTGCCGGTGCCTGTCGTCTTAAAACGCTTGGCCGTGGTCTTTGATGTTTTCATCTTTGGCATTGTGTGTCTCCTGTTGTTTCTGTCGAGATTTTTTTTTGGATAAGAAATTATTCGACTGCTGGAGCTGGCACTTCTTCAACAGTTGCAGTCGTGACGACTGGTGCCGTTTTCGCAGGTGCTGGTGCAGCTGGTTTTGTACTTGGTTTCTTTGCCGCTGTTTTCTTTTCTGGTGAGAGCACCATCGTCATATTTCGGCCTTCAAGTCTCGCCATGGTGTCCACGCGAGCCAATTGACCTAAATCTTCGATAACGGCGTCAAGAATTTTGGTTCCTAACTCCGGGTGAGCCATTTCACGACCTCTGAACTGCAAGGTGACTTTGACCTTGTGGCCATCCGTGAGAAACTCGTGGATGTGGCGCACTTTGGTGTTGAAGTCACCTTTACCGATCTTCGGCTTGAACTTCACCTCTTTCATCGTGATGTGAATCGTCTTCTTGCGCGATTCCTTGATTCGTTGCGCTTCTTCATAACGGAACTTTCCGTAGTCCATAATGCGACATACGGGCGGGTCTGCTTGAGCTGCTACTTCAACGAGATCAAGTTCTGCCTTGGCTGCCCTTTCGAGTGCTTCGACAATTGATACGACTCCAACTTGTGAACCATCTGCATCAACGAGGCGAACTTCGCGAGCGCGAATTCTTTCGTTGTACCGTGGTTCGTTAATTGGCGGTGCTATGGCTGGACTCTTCTGTGCAAGCGGTGTGGCCTCCTGTAGTTGATGACGTCTCAAGTGATGTTCACCGAGTTGGAAGGCGCGCAGAAGTCGAAGCGCTGGGCACAAAGCCTCACCAGCACTGCCGACCCAAACGCACTTGCCAGCCGCGGTTCACGTCCTTAAAGACGATATTTGTGCTGAAATCTTGTGGTCAGGTGGAGGAACAATGTTCCCCACTTGGGCTATTAGCGTATCGCACATGAGTCAACTCCCCACCGATCCAAATACTGACCAACTTGAAGACGCTGCCGATGCCCTTGCTGACGCCCGGGAACGCTTGGGCGAGGCTCCAGCAGAAGTGGTTGTAGTCAACCACATCATGGGACTCTACGAATTGGCTGCCATCCATCTGTCTGCCGAGCCTCCACATTTAGTTGAGGCAGCGCTTGCCATCGATGCCGTTGCCTGCCTTGTAGAAGGACTTGGACCACGACTCGGAGACGAGCACGCGACACTGAACGATGCGCTAGGCAATATTCGGTTGGCTTTCGTGCAGATCAAGGGCGCTGTAGCACCACCTACAGCTTGATGATCTCGGAAGCCTCGAGATTGCCAAATCGATGAGCCACCACAAAGCCAACCGAAGCGCCAACCTCAATCTCACGAGTTCCATCAACAATCTCGGCACAGTGAAACAAATACTGGTCGTTGCCCACAACGATGTAGCCGAGACCTCTATGGCTATTGAAACTTGCAACTACACCATTCATGATCCGAGACGACTCTGCGTATCCAATCGTGCACCCTTCTTCCAATCTTGAGCACTGACGCGAGGCTTGCCTTCTGGCTGAACCGCGACAAGTTCGACAACTCCCTGACCGCATGCCACCAATACTCGATCGTTTACAACCATCATGTTGCCAGATTCCGAGATGAAGATCTCTGCTGACACTTTGAGTGAATGAATTTTAAATCGCTTGTCATTAAAAAAAGTGAATGCACCACCTACTCGCACCTGCCTATCAACGAACGTCGCTGGTTTTGACCAATCAATTTCAAGATCTACATGCGTGATCTTTGCTGCCACAACTACATCGCCATCCTGTGGTTTGGTCGTTGACACACCAGTGGACAACACGTCAATCAGCAGCGGAGTTGCAATCTCTCCGAGACGTGCACGCAAACTCGCAGTCGTGTCTGTTTGTGAGATCTGTGTGGTCGCCGACTTCAAGATATCTCCTGCGTCCAACTGCTCGACAACCTGCATGATGCACACACCCGTTTGTTCGTCTCCTGCAAGAAGCGCACGCTCAACCGGTGCCGCACCGCGCCATCTAGGAAGCAATGAATAATGAATGTTGATCATAGGTAACACTTGCAATGCTTCGGTAGAAATAATGTGACCATACGCAACGACCACGCCGAGATATCTATGTGCTTCGCTCGCACTATTTGTACGATTTTCGGTTACCAGCGCAATTGCATCTGCGACATCGTGCGAAACAGGCAGTTGCAGTTCAAGTGCCGTCTCCTTGACAGGACTCGGTGAAGTTTGTGAACCACGACCCCTGCGCTTGTCGACACCCGTAACAACAAGATCTACAACAAAACCAGCTGCAACAAGTGCTCGAAGCGGACCAACCGCAATCTCGGGAGTTCCAAAAAAGATGACACGCTCTGTTCGCCCCTTTGGTAACGCCGCAATGGATTTCACGTCAATCGCAAGTGCACCGGTTCGCTGGTTTTCGGTTGCTCTTCTTGACGTCGATATTCGACTAATGCGAGTTTGCGCTGATCGGGAGTCATGCGGTCAAACATCAGAACCCCATTGAGATGATCGATCTCGTGTTGGAACAAGCGAGCCAACAGCTCGTCCGCCTCTATGTGGATCTCTTCTCCATCGATCGACAATCCGCGCACAAGAACTTGCTTCGGGCGCAACATCTCTACATATAAACCAGGTATTGATAGACAGCCCTCGTCATAAACCCACTCGCCGGATGATTCGACAATCGTTGGGTTGAGAATTATTCGCGGGTCATCGTCAACGTCATAGACGAAAATCTGTTTTTGAACACCAATCTGCGGTGCAGCCAAACCAAGGCCTGGGGCCTCGTACATCATTTCAAACATCTGCTCACACAGAGTTGCGATCTTGCCGTCGACATTCGTGACTTCGGCTGCCATAGTCTTGAGCACGGGGTCTCCATAGGTACGAATCGTAAACCCACCGTGTGGTGCGCCCGCTGGAGTGTTCTGTGCCATATGGTGTAAGGCTAGCGAGGCATATGAGCGACGAGCAGTACTTCACCAATCAACCACGAACTGGGTCAACTGCGGGCACAGTTAAACAAAAAACTGCACAGCTTCGCGTGGATGACAAAATTTTGCAGGTGGTATTAGACAGTGGCGTCTTCGCTCGAAAAGGGATCGATGCCGGCACCATGGTGCTGATCGATGCCGCTGCGCGGCCACCAGCAATGGGCAATTTTCTCGATCTCGGATGTGGCTCGGGTGCAATTGCTCTCACACTGGCAGCACGATCACCGAAAGCAACCGTTTACGCAATCGATGTTAATGAGCGCGCAATTGCACTGACTGCCTCAAATGCAAAAGTAAATAATTTGTCGAACATCACTGTGCTCCTTCCAACTTCAGTCAACCCTGATTTACGTTTTGATCTGATTTGGTCGAACCCTCCCATCCGCATCGGAAAAAACGAACTGCATGCCCTTCTGCAACTGTGGTTGTCGAAACTCACCGAGACTGGTGAGGCCTGGCTGGTTGTCAATAGAAATTTAGGTTCCGACTCCCTCGCGATCTGGCTCACATCTATCGGATACCAAGTGGATCGCCTCGTCAGCAAGCAGGGATATCGGGTTCTACGCGTACGCCCTACGCGCGTGGCGGATCAATCTGAGTTTTAGTACGCAAAGCTTTCTTGCCACGTGTTGATGCTGTCGTAAGCGCATTGGAAAGCGAATTTACAAGCATTTCCCAATCAACCGACTTCACCAATACGACATCTTTGTTTGTTGCCGAAACCTGTAACAAAACGTTGCTGCGCAATATGTCAGCGAGTTGATCAACACCTGTTCCGCTCACTTGGGCCAATGCGCCATATGGGGGCAACTGCATTAATTTTCGTCGCGACATTTCTTCCTCGACAAATTCGCTCAGATCATAAGAGACAAGTCCGCGCAACAAGGCGTGATCCGCCAACATCGATTGAATCATCACAAGACCACCACTTGATTTGCGCGCTACCAACCGTGCGGCATGCACAACCAGTGAGAGTGTGATCTCAGCCGCCCGATATCGAGGAGCCGAGATCTCTTGATCTATATCGAGAAACACAACCGTGTCCACATCGCGCACACGATGAAGTGCAGCCTCAGTGCCAACAAACAGCATTTTTGTTTGATCGATAACTTCACTATTTTTATCTTTTTCACTTTTTTCTGGGGTACCTCCACCAGAAACCTCTACAACTTCATCAACCCGCCTTCCAGCAGCAGCAGCCAATTCTTCACGCAGCCGAGAAACGCCCGCTTTGATCACTGCGAGTTTTCCTGAACCGCATTTGACACATACCGCCGGTCGCACGTTTGCACATCGTGGGCACTCGAGTTGTTTACTCGACGACATCGTCATCGCAGCCTCACAAACATCACACCGCACTAGTTCGCGACAACTACCGCATGCGAGCAATCTTGCACGCCCCTTCACATTGAGCACGCACACAATGCGGCGCGAATGATCTCTCAACTGCTCTATCAAGTCTGACGACAACATCGAAGATGACCAACGTTCGTCTAGCCGACGATCAACTACACGAATTTGTGGCCAATGACTCGCCTCAGTATTGGGATCCAGACTTGCCATCACACCCGAAACACCATGTAGAGCCCGAAGGCTTGGAACGGGCGAAACCAACACACACGCAATGTCAAGCTTCTCAGCGCGCTGAATTGCAATGTCTCGGGCATGCCACGAGGGTGAGCGCTCCTCTTGCAGCGAATCATCGTGTTCATCGATAACGATGATGCTCTTCAACAAAGGAACGCTCGACCAGATAGCCGAGCGCGCGCCAATCACCACATCAACCCCACCAGCAGCAACCGCCCAGTCCTGGGGCATCACAGCAACGCTGAGTCCGTGCTCACGTAACGACGCTGCCATCAGGCGTGCACGATTGATCGTTGGAATAACGATGAGCGTCGGACCCTTTGCAGCGGCAGTAAGTATCAATGATCGTGGGCTACATGCTGGCCCTCTGCGTACAACGGAAACACCAACTGCACTCAGTACATCAACAATCTGTTCGTCACTCTCAAACTTTTTTCGCTGACTTGGTTGTGTGTAACGCGAACCAGGCAACGCCGCAACAAGGGTCGCTGGTGACGCTGCTACGAAAAATGCCCGAAGACGTCCGACCCACATGTGAGCAGCCCAACGAGCAAGATCTACAACTTCTTGCGACGGTCCCTTGCCCAAAACTTTGATGACCTGTAGTAAACGGCTCTCGACAACGTCGGAAAACTGTGTTGTTGTGTCTCCAAGTTGCAACACCCACCCCGCGACATTGCGATTGTGCAGGGGTATCCGAACGCGATCACCTACACAAATATTGCCGACGAGCGACTCGGGTACGAGATAATCAAAAACCTTGTCAACGCCAGTTACATCAGGAACGATGCGCGCGATTACCGCCACGGCATCACGACTGATCAGAGTTTGACTGCGGCTTTGAATTCCTTCAAACGCGACAATGACTCCCAAGTGAAATCTGGGTCTTGTCGGCCGAAGTGACCATACGCTGCGGTCTTACAGTAGATCGGGCGCTTCAAATCCAGATCGCGCAAGATCGCTGCAGGACGAAGGTCAAACACCGAACGAACTGCTTCTTCGATGAGTTCCTCGTTGACAACGCTGGTGCCAAATGTTTCAACCAAAATGCTGATCGGTTGCGCCATGCCGATGGCATATGCCACCTGCACTTCACAACGTGTCGCAGCGCCAGAGGCAACAACGTGTTTTGCAACCCAGCGTGCAGCGTAAGCAGCCGAGCGATCAACTTTTGATGGATCTTTGCCGCTGAATGCACCACCACCGTGACGTCCCATACCACCGTAGGTGTCAACAATGATCTTGCGACCGGTCAGACCGGTGTCTGCATGTGGTCCACCCTTGACGAACTCGCCTGTTGGGTTGACGTGCACTGCGAATTTGTCGTTAGCAAACTGCGCAGGGATAACGGGGCGAATGACCTGTTCGATTAAGTCAGGACGAATTACTGTGTCGCGCGGTGTTCCATCGGCATGCTGAGTCGAGATCAGCACTGTTGTCAAGCGAACTGGCTTACCATTTTCGTACTCAAATGTGACTTGAGTTTTGCCGTCTGGTCGCAAGTAAGGAATCGCGCCGGACTTTCGAACTTCAGCCAACTTTTCGGCCATACGGT
>JAQCJO010000054.1 GCA_027592925.1 Actinomycetota bacterium
AAAACGTCGTTCTGGTTGGTCTGCAACGGGGTGGCACATGGATCGCGGATGCGCTAGGCGAACGAATCTCATCGATCGAGCCAAACTTTGTAGTACCAGTAGGTTCGCTCGATCCAACCATGTATCGCGATGACATTGGACTGCGGCCCGTTGTTGCAGGATCGGCGAGCCATATTCCCTGTGACATCACCGGCGCAACCGTCGTGTTGATCGATGATGTGTTGTACACGGGAAGAACGGTGCGCGCAGCACTTGAGGGTTTAAACAATTTTGGTCGCCCACGAGCAGTTCAACTGGCAGTGTTGGTTGATCGCGGTCATCGTGAGCTGCCTATACGACCCGATTATGTGGGTAAGAACATGCCAACACAGACGACAGATGAAGTAGATGTCTCGGCAGATGGTGTCATTGTGACGAGTGCGGCAGGGACAGCTTCGTGAAGCACCTGCGTTCAATCTCCGAGATTGGTGCAGAAGGTTTGTTGCGTATCTTGAATCTGACCGAGAGCATGGCAGAGATCAATACTCGATCAGTTCCTAAGGTGCCTGCACTGCGGGGCAAGACTGTGGTGAGTTTGTTTTTCGAAGACTCGACTCGAACACGTTTGAGTTTTGAAACTGCAGCCAAGCGTCTGTCTGCAGAAACAATGAATTTCAGTATTTCTACATCGAGTGTCAACAAAGGCGAAAGTCTGCGCGACACAATCGAGACCATCACCGACATGGGTGTTGATGCCTTTGTTGTGCGCCACAAATCGGTTGGTGTGCCATGGCAGATTTCGCAATGGACAAACGCATCGATTATCAATGCTGGCGATGGCGCACATCAACACCCAACGCAAGCACTGGTGGACTGTTTTACGGTTCGTGAGGCTCTTGGTAGTCAAGATCTGAGTGGACTCAATCTGACGATCGTTGGCGATATCAAACACAGCCGGGTCGCACGAAGCAACATTCAGGCTTTTTGTCTGCTCGGGGCAAACATCACATTGGTTGCGCCTCCGACATTGTTGCCATTGAACATCGAGCATTGGCCGGTGAAGGTCAGCAATGATTTGGACGCAGTGCTCGCAAGCACCAATGTGCTGTACATGTTGCGGCTACAAAGCGAACGAATGGCGCAAGGTTTGGTGCCGAGTCTGCATGAATACAGCACGCGGTACGGGCTTGATGAGAGGCGCGTAGCGGCTCTGCAGTCGAGTGCAGTTGTCATGCACCCAGGACCGATGAACCGCGGTGTCGAAATGTTGATCGACCCAAGTGATATTCCAAATTCGTTGATCCATCGGCAAGTAACGAACGGTGTGTCGGTGCGCATGGCTGTGTTGTTCGATTTGCTTTCAGCAGAGGAGATGTGATGACGATTGTGATTAAAGGTGGAAGCATTGTTGGTGCAAACGGTATAACTAGCGCCGATGTGCTCGTGGAAAATGATGTGATCGTCAAGGTTGGCAAAAATTTGACAGGAGACACCACGCTCGATGCTTCTGGTTGTCACATCTTTCCCGGGTTTGTTGATTTGCACGCCCACTTGCGCGAACCAGGCCGCGAAGACACCGAAACGATCGAAACCGCAAGCCGCGCAGGGGCAAAGGGTGGTTACACGGCATTGATTGCGATGCCCAACACCAACCCAGCACACGACTCGGTCACTGTGATTGAGTTTGTGCGTGAGCAAGGACGCAAGGCAGGTTTGCTCGATGTGTTTCCAAGTGGCTGTATCACGATGGGACGACAGGGCGAAGCACTCGCGCCATTAGCCGAATTGAGTGCTGCTGGTGTGCGCATCTTCACTGACGACGGTTCTGGAGTGCAAGACCCAGTTTTGATGGGTCGTGCAATGCAATACGCAAAATCACTCGGAGTGACAATGGCTCAGCATTGTGAAGTCTCGGCTCTCACCCAAGGCGCAGTGATGAACGAGTGCGGTTGTTCGTCTGACATGGGAGTTCCGGGATGGCCCGCAATTGCCGAAGAGATGATGGTGCAACGAGACATTGAGATGTCTCGAATAACTGGTGCATCGGTGCATTTTTTGCACCTCTCAACGGCGCGTTCGGTCGATTTGGTTCGCGATGCAAAGGCGCAAGGTCTCAACGTGACGGCTGAAGTAACTCCCCATCACTTGTCACTCACGCAGGAACTCTTAACAACATTTGATCCCGTATATAAAGTCAATCCACCGTTGCGCAGCATGAAAGATATCCAGGCCCTCAAGGTGGGTCTCTTGGATGGCACAATTGACGCCGTTGCAACCGACCACGCACCGCATGCCAGGAGAGACAAGGAGCTCACGCTCGATCAGGCTCCACCGGGAATGATCGGTTTGGAGACTGCGCTCGGAGTGGTGTTGTCTGCAGTAGATCTGGATCCTGTGCAAATCGCTGCTGTGATGTCACGAAACCCTGCGCGAATTGCCCAGATTACCGAGCAGCATGGTCACAACATCAGTGTTGGCGATATCGCACATCTTTGTGTTGTCGATTTGGATGCGCTGTGGCAAGTGGACCCATCCAAGATGGCAAGCAAGAGTAGAAATACGCCCTTCGTTGGAAGGCAGTTGCGAGGTATGGTGCGCAGCACGATGTATCGCGGACAAATTACCGTTCAAGATGGAGTAGCACAGAAATGACAATTCGCGAATCCGTATTGGTGCTTCGAGATGGAAGCGTTTTTGAGGGTGAAGCAATTGGGGCGGACCCTGTCGGCGGCATAGCAAGCGGCGAAGTTGTTTTTCACACCGCTCTCACGGGCTACCAAGAAGTTATTTCTGACCCATCGTATGCCGGCCAGATCATCACCTTTACAACACCGCATATTGGCAACTATGGAACCACTCCGCTCGACAATGAGTCTGCGCATGTATTTGCTCGTGGTGTGATTGTGCGCGAGATGTCGCAGCGGCGGAGCAACTGGCGTGCCAATAACGATCTTGACGCGTATTTGCGTGGAATGAACGTGAGCGGTATCGCTGGTATTGACACACGAAGACTCACGCGCGTGCTTCGCGATATAGGCGCGATGCCGGGCGCTTTTGGTCAGGCAAGTCAGGCGAGCGTGCTGGCTCGTGCTCAAAGTGAGCTGGGCACATCTGGCATTGATTTGGTGAAACACGTAACGACAACTCAGCCGTACATCGTTGGTGGTGGGCATATGAAAGTCGTTGCGTACGATTTTGGAATCAAGAGCACGATTCTTCGCTGCCTGAGCGAAATAGCAACGGTGCATGTCGTGCCAGCGCATTACTCTGCCGAACAAGTATTGGCGCTGCAACCCGACGGCGTATTTTTGTCTAACGGCCCGGGAGATCCAGAAACGGTCTTTGGCGCGCCCGATGCAATTCGCGCCATCATCGAACAGGGTGTACCGATGTTCGGCATCTGTCTCGGCCATCAACTCATGGCACTTGCGCTCGGAGGCAAAACGTTCAAGTTGCCGTTTGGTCATCACGGAGCAAACCATCCAGTGCGCAACTTGCGCACAGGCTCAGTCGAGATCACAAGCCAAAATCACAACTTCTGTGTAGACCCTGCTTCGCTGAGCGGCATCGCTGACATCACACACACCAATCTCAATGATCAAACCAACGAGGGAATGCGCGTTCGCGATGTTCGTGCATTCAGCGTGCAGTATCACCCCGAAGCCGGCCCGGGGCCACATGACAGTCGATATTTGTTTAATGAATTTGCACAACTGATGGAACAACGCTGATGCCACGCCGTAGTGATTTAAAATCAATTCTGATTATTGGCTCTGGGCCAATTGTGATTGGTCAGGCGTGCGAGTTTGACTACTCGGGCACACAGGCTTGCCGAGTGCTCAAGGAAGAGGGCTACCGAGTGATCTTGGCCAACTCAAATCCGGCCACGATCATGACCGACCCAGATTTTGCTGATCGAACGTATATCGAGCCCCTGACTGTGGACGTGGTTGCAGCCATCATTGCAAGAGAAAAACCAGACGCTGTCCTGCCAACTCTTGGCGGCCAAACCGCATTGAACTTGGCGATGGCGCTGCATGCACGAGGGCTCGTTGGCGTGCCCGGCACACCCGAACTCATCGGTGCGAACGCAGAAGCGATTGCAACAGCAGAAGATCGCGAAAAATTCAAAATTGCAATGATTGAAATTGGGCTGAACGTGCCCGTGAGTGGCGTGGCTCACAACACGGAAGAAGCGTTTGCGGTGCGTGACGAGATTGGACTGCCAGCCATCATTCGCCCTGCATATATCTTGGGCGGTCGCGGTACCGGTATTGCTCACAACGACGAAGACTTCAAAAAGATTGTTGCTGACGGCTTGTTGGCCAGCCCTATCAATGAGGTGTTGATTGAAACTTCAATCGCTGGTTGGAAAGAGTACGAGCTTGAAGTAATGCGCGATCGTGCCGACAACTGCGTGATTATTTGTTCAATTGAAAACATTGATCCGATGGGTGTGCATACAGGCGACTCGATCACGGTTGCACCCGCGATGACGCTGTCGGATGTGGAGTACCAAGAGATGCGCAATGCGGCATTTGCGTGTATCAGACGAGTGGGCGTTGAGACTGGCGGATCCAATGTGCAGTTTGCCGTCAACCCACTGACTGGCGAACAAGTGGTGATCGAGATGAATCCGCGAGTTTCGCGCTCATCGGCGTTGGCCTCTAAGGCAACCGGCTTTCCAATCGCCAAGATTGCGGCCAAGTTGGCGGTTGGGTACACCTTGGACGAAATCTCGAATGACATCACCAAAATGACGCCAGCAAGCTTTGAGCCAGTGATCGATTATGTGGTCACCAAGATTCCGCGCTGGGCATTCGAAAAGTTTCCTGGCACTTCAGGAGTGCTTGGCACACAGATGCAAAGTGTCGGTGAAGCAATGTCGATTGGCAGAACTTTTGCTGAAAGCTTGCAGAAGGCATTGCGTTCACTTGAAAATGGCCGTTCCGGATTGAACTGTGATCCACCAGAACTCTTGATGCGAGACAAGTCCGACGAAGAGATGCTCGAACAGATTGCTATTCCAACACCCGAGCGCATCTTCCAGGTGGGTGAGTGCGTGCGTCGAGGTATCTCACGTGAGCGTATTTATGATGCGTGTCGCATTGACTATTGGTTTCTTGACCAAATGTCAATGATCACCGACGAGCGTGAAGCACTAGATGCGTGCGGTATCGACAAGATGACAGTGCGTTCGTGGCGGCGCGCAAAACGACTGGGATTCTCTGACGCGCAATTGGCATATCTGTGGAAGGTCACTGAGTCAACGGTGCGGGCAACACGCATTGCTGCCGGTGTTATTCCCACCTACAAAGCCGTTGACACATGCAGTGCCGAATTCGCTGCGCAAACCCCATACCACTACTCGACATACGAAGACGAAAACGAAGTTCATGTTTCAACCAAGCCCAAAGTGATTATTTTGGGTAGCGGTCCCAATCGCATCGGTCAGGGAATCGAATTTGACTACTGCTGTGTGCATGCGAGTTTTGCCCTTCGTGATGCGGGTTTCGAAACGATCATGATCAATTGCAATCCGGAAACGGTGTCTACCGACTACGACACATCTGATCGCTTGTATTTCGAACCATTAACTCAAGAAGACGTGATGAATGTGATCGAAGCCGAAACACTGGCGGGTGGAGTGGCTCCACGTGTGATCGTGGGCCTGGGTGGGCAGACGCCATTGAAGTTGGCAAATCAAATTCCTGTCGAACTCATCGCTGGCACATCACCACACTCGATCGACATTGCTGAAGATCGTAAAAAGTGGAGTGCGTTGTGTGAACAACTCAAAATCACTCAGCCCCCTGGTGGCACTGCGTTGACCATCGAAGAGGCAAAAAAGATCGCAATACAAGTCGGTTACCCCGTGCTCGTGCGACCCAGCTATGTGTTGGGCGGACGCGCTATGCAGATTGTGCACGATGAAGCGCATCTAGAACGCGCAATGCACGAACTCAGTGTGGCAGGAACTCTTGGTCGTGAAGGTGGACTGTCTTCCGAACGACCTGTATTGATTGATCGATTTTTGGATGACGCAACCGAAATTGATGTGGACGCAATCCGCGACTCAACAGGCGAGGTGCTGATCGGTGCGGTGATGGAACACGTGGAAGAGGCTGGGGTGCACTCGGGCGATTCGGCATGCGTCATACCTCCACCAACACTTGAAGCATGGGTGGTCGTGGCGGTTGAGTCGTACACGAAAGTCATTGCCAATGCACTCGATGTGCGTGGACTCATTAATGTGCAATTTGCTGTGGCTGGCTCGCAGATCTATGTGATTGAAGCAAATCCTCGAGCAAGCCGCACAGTGCCGTTTGTTGCCAAAGCAACTGGTGTGCCACTAGCAAAAGTTGCGAGCAGGGTCATGCTCGGCGCATCATTGGCTCAATTGCGATCCGAAGGTCTTCTGAAGAAGCCAGTCAGCGGCAAACATGTCTCGGTGAAAGAAGCAGTGTTGCCATTCAGTCGCTTTCCAGAAGTAGACACCGCGCTTGGGCCAGAAATGCGTTCGACTGGCGAGGTGATGGGTATCGACTCCACATTCGGTCGGGCATTTGTAAAAGCCGAAATCGCAGCAGGAACCGACTTGCCAACTAGCGGCATGGTGTTCTTGTCGCTGAACGACCGCGACAAACCAAGTGGGCTCGTAGTTGCAAAACGTTTGCGCGAATTGGGTCTTGGCATTGTTGCTACATCTGGCACGGCCGACTATTTGCAACGCTTCGGCCATCCTGTTGATCGGGTGGTTGGCAAAGTTTCTGAGACCGCAGCCAAGAGACGCAAGCAGCCAGATGATGCGGTCGAGTTGATTAAGCGCGGAGAGATTGCGTTTGTCATCAATACTCCACAGGGTCGGGGTGGTCGATCCGACGGCGAAGCCATTCGCAAAGCAGCGAATATCTTCAGGGTGTCATCAGTGACCACGATCAATGCGGCGTTGGCTGCAGTGCAAGGTCTTTTTGAACAGCAAGAGCATCCACTCGAGGTCAAATCACTACAGGAGTATCACCAACAGTGAAACTGAGGTCGCGACCCGCACATCTAGCTACACATGTTGGATCGGTGACGCTCAAGAATCCCGTGATGACGGCTTCAGGTACATGCGGGCTTGGCATTGAACTCGACGCATACATGCCATTGCGTGAACTCGGCGCTGTCGTTGTCAAATCATTGGCATCATTTGAATGGGCCGGCAACCCACAACCTCGGTTGCATCCAACAGCAAGTGGAATGCTGAACGCAGTTGGTCTGCAGGGTCCAGGTGTCGAACAGTGGATTGCGCATGACTTGCCACAACTTGGCAAAGTTGGCGCAACAGTCGTGTGCAGCATCTGGGGTTTTGGCGTGCAGGATTACATCGATGCTGCGCACATGCTTGCGCCGGTCAAAGATCAGATTGCTGCACTTGAGATCAACCTGTCTTGTCCAAATCTCAAAGCAGCGGTAGTAGGCGAAAACAAGCCACATGCAATGTTTGCTCACGATGCAGATCTCGCTGCTCAAATTGTTGACGCTGCTCGAGTTTCTGGATTGCCACTGTGGGCAAAGTTGTCGCCCAATACCGATCGCATCGGAGATGTTGCCGAGGCATGCGTAGACGCTGGTGCTCAAGCCTTGACATTGGTCAACACTTCTCTTGGAATGATTATCGACACCACGACCGGCCGGCCAGCACTAGGGAATGGTGGTGGTGGTTTATCGGGCAGGGCAGTTCATCCCATTGCAGTACGAGCAGTTTCGGATATCTATTCGCGGTTACCTGGTGTGCCAATTGTCGGGGTGGGAGGAGTTACGAATGGCCTTGAGGCCATCGAGATGATGATGGCTGGCGCTAGCGCTGTGCAGGTGGGCACTGCTTCGTTCGCCGAACCTCGGGCCGCATATCGGATTGCAGGCGAGTTGTGCAAGTGGGCTGAACGTCGCAAGATCTCGCAGTGGTCAGAGGTGATTGGTATCAGTCACCGCGGAGGTTTTCGCAGTTCGAGTGAGCAGTGATCGTTGGTCAACGGTAAAATAGATCAATGACGACCTCAACCAAACTTCGTAGCGAGCGTCTTGCGGCAGTGTCGCCGCTTAAGCTTTTGCGCCAGCGGATGGATGCTCTACTTGAACAAGTTGGGAGCAGATCACTCAGCATTGATTCGATTTTGTTGCAAAGTGATCTGGATCTAGCAACTGATGTGTTGTACGTTTGCAAGCTGGTCGAAGTCGTTCCTGGTATTGGAAAAGTGAAAGCGCGACAGTTGTTGGCGCGAATGAACGTAAGTGAGACAGAACAAACTGGCAACCTCACTATGGATCAGCGAAACAAGCTTGTGCAGTTGATTGCGACAGAGGTGATTGCATCATGAGTGCTGTTGCTCAGTCATTGATCATTGTTGTGTCGGGTCCTGGCGGTGTTGGTAAGAGCACGATCGTTGAAGAACTTGTCAAGCGCGATGATCGATTGTGGCTCAGTCGTTCATGGACTACTCGCGAACGCCGTGAAGGCGAAATGCAAGATGCCTACAAGTTTGTGACTCATGAACAATTTCGTGAGCACATTGCCGCCGGTGGTTTTTTGGAGTGGACCGAATTTTTGGGAAATTTGTATGGCACTCCAATGCCAAAGGCACCAGATGGCAAAGACATTGTGCTTGAAATTGAAGTAGACGGTGCGCAACAGGTAAAACGACTGCACAGCGATGCGCTGTTGTTATTTATTTTGCCACCGACAAGAGAAGAACAAAAGGCCCGTTTGGTTGGTCGTGGTGACGCTGAACAGAAGGTGGTTCAACGACTGCAAAAGGCGGAAGACGAAGAGCCAGTTGGCAAGGCTCTTGCCGACTACGTGCTGATCAATGATGATTTGGCTGAAACTGTGACCGAGATGCTCGATCTGATCGCTCGCGAGCGATCAAACCGCCTGAAGTAGCCAAAACGGCCATTTTGCGACCTGTTTACAGATACAATCAATGGTTCGGTGAGTCGCTTCGGCGCCCGAACCAGAACTGACACGAACGAGAATTGACCCGAACCAAAATAGAAAGGACCCCGCCATGGCCACTGAAGACACCATGATGAACCCCCGCATTGAGAGCCTGATGAAGCGCACTGCATCAAAGTTTGGTCTTGTTACTTTGTCTGCACGTCGTGCCCGCGAGATCAACTCGTATTTCAATCAACTCGGCGAAGGTCTTGGCACCATGGTTCCGCCACAGGTCAGTTCAACTTCGCGCAAGCCACTCTCGATCAGTTTCGAAGAGATCGCTGCCGATAAAATCTTGAGCGTTCCATTGTCGGTGTACGAAGAGTTGGAAGCCGAATTGGATGACGAGTTACTAGACGCTGTAGCCGACGATGTCGTGAGCGAACTCGAAGCAGATGCAGTCGCTGAAGTAGCTGTCGAAGCAGCAGCCGAGTAACTCATTCGCAGTTGAGTTTCAACTCGCTCTGGTCCTGATGAATTTGCTCGCCGGCAAACACATTGTTCTTGGTGTTTGCGGTGGCATAGCTGCATACAAGTCAGTCGAGTTGTGTCGCTTGTTGGTAGATGCGGGTGCACATGTTGCGCCCGTCATGACAAGTGATGCAGAACACTTCATCGGCAAAGTTACTCTTTCGGCTCTTGCTTCCGAACCTGTACACACAACACTGTGGGACGACGCAGATCCGATACCGCACACGCGCCTCGGTCAACGTGCTGATCTGATTGTTGTTGCGCCAACTACGGCACGCGTGCTCGGTGCATATGCCGCTGGCATCTCGAGTGATCTTCTCACTGCAACCTTGATCGCAACACGCGCACCTGTGTTGGTGTGCCCTGCGATGCACACCGAAATGTGGGAACACCCTGCAGTGCAAGAAAACATCACGACTCTCCGTCGGCGTGGTGTCAATGTGTTAGATCCGGAATCGGGTCGCTTGGCTGGTGGCGATATTGGGGCAGGTCGGCTTGCTGATCCACAGCGCATTTTCGACGAGATTGTGCAACTACTGACACCAGGTGATTTGTATGGCACACATGTTGTCGTGACTGCAGGAGGCACTCGCGAACCGATTGATGCAGTGCGTGTGATCGCCAATCGTTCGAGTGGCAAACAGGGTTATGCAATTGCCGCAGAGGCCAATGCCCGGGGCGCCAAAGTCACTCTCATCTCGACTGTTGATCTTGTAGTCCCATTCGGTGTCACGATGATTGCTGTAGAGACAGCGCAACAGATGCAGGATGCGGTGAATTTGTGCGCACAGCAAGCCGATGTTGTAATCATGGCTGCTGCAGTCGCCGACATGCGCCCGATAGTTACGTCGACGTCAAAGATGAAGAAGAACCCTACGACTGGTGTGATTGACGGCCTGGAATGCATTGCTCTTGAAGCAACCCCAGACATCCTTGCGGGATTGGGTGCGGCAAAGCGAGCAGGTCAGGTGTTGGTGGGATTTGCGGCCGAGACCGAGAATCTTGTTGCGAATGCGCAGGCTAAGTTGCAACGCAAAAATGTCGACCTGATTGTGGCCAACAATGTTGCTGACGCTGGGGTCGGATTCGGTCATGAGACAAATGCGGTGACACTGGTGTCAAATGGCGCAGAGCCTGTAGTGATCGGTCTGTCCGACAAGCGTTCGATTGCCAAATCGGTGTTGGATGTAGTGGTCTCTATCCGTAGCCACTCGAACCACTAGTCTCGTCACGAACTATCTACTAAGGAGCAGCGTTGAAAAACTTTACTTTTACCTCTGAAAGCGTGACCGAAGGCCACCCGGACAAGATGGCGGACCAAGTTTCCGACGCTGTTCTTGATGCAATTTTGGCAGAAGATCCTCAAGGACGCGTTGCTTGCGAAACCTTGCTCACAACGGGATTGTGTGTTGTCGCTGGAGAAATCACAACATCTGCGTATGTCGATATTCCGAAGTTGGCTCGTGAAGTAATCAAAGACATTGGTTACGACAATGCGTTGTATGGCTTCGATGGCAACACATGCGGTGTAATCGTCTCTATTGACGAACAAAGCAGCAACATTGCACAAGGTGTAGACAAATCTGAAGAATTACGCGCTGGCAAAAGTGGCGAAGACTTGCTTAATAGTCAAGGCGCTGGCGACCAAGGAATGATGTTTGGTTATGCATGTGATGACACTCCAGAGTTGATG
>JAQCJO010000055.1 GCA_027592925.1 Actinomycetota bacterium
AAATGAAGTTACACTATTTTTTACTTTTTGTAAAGTTTGCTCTATTTTGGTTACTGGTTGGAAGAAGTATTATCCGGCGCACCTTGGGATGATGGCACTGTGGGTGGAGTGTTGGCAGCAAATGCTGACCATGGACGGATGCACTGGAAATAGGTGAAGGATGCCCGACTACACAGTCACTGACCCGAGATGAGTAAAGTTTGATCCAGTGGAACACGTAGATGTAGTGGTGGTTGGGGCAGGACTTACGGGCATTGGTGCTGGCTATCACTTGCAAACGATGAACCCAGATCGCAGTTATATGATCTTGGAGGGTCGTGACAGTTTGGGTGGCACGTGGGATTTGTTTCGCTATCCAGGCATTCGCTCCGACAGCGACATGCACACGCTCGGTTACAGCTTCAAACCGTGGACTGCAGCGAAATCGATAGCCGATGGGCCATCAATTTTGCAGTATGTGCAAGACACATCTGTCGAGTACGGCATCGACAAACGCATTCGCTTCAAACATTTGGTAACGAAAGCCGAGTGGTCGACCGATGACGCGCGTTGGACGGTGACGGCAACTCGCAAAGACACAAACGAGACAGTGCAGATGAGTTGCAACTACTTGTTTATGTGCTCCGGCTATTACAGCTACAAGGGTGGCTACACGCCAGAGTTTGCGGGACTCGATCGCTTTAAGGGACAAATAGTGCATCCACAAAAGTGGCCCGAAGATATGAACTACGCGGGCAAGCGCATCATCGTGATTGGCTCGGGCGCTACTGCAATGACGTTGGTGCCGGCCATGGCGCAGACAGCCGCGCACATCACGTTGCTGCAGCGCTCACCGACATATGTCGTTTCAAGACCAGAATCTGACCCCGTGGCTAATCGCTTGCGCAAATTCTTGCCAGCCAAGATGGCCTACAGCGTGACTCGACTCAAAAACACCACGATGCAACAGATTGTCTACAAACGCACGCGCGTGAAGCCACTCGAGATCAAGGAACTGTTGTTGGGTGGTGTGCGCGCCGAACTAGGGCCCGACTACGACGTTGACAAACACTTCACACCCAAGTACAACCCATGGGATCAACGCTTGTGCTTGGTGCCAAACGGTGATTTGTTTGCATCAATTAGATCTGGCAAAGCCACGATGGTGACTGACACCATTGCAAATTTCACAGAAACTGGCATCACACTCACATCGGGCGAGACTCTTGAAGCCGACATCATCGTGACCGCGACTGGCCTCAATTTGGTAACACTTGGCGAGATGGACTTTGTGGTGGACGGCAAACCAGTGGACTTTGCCAAGACGTGGTCGTACAAGGGCTTCGGGTATTCGGGAGTGCCCAACATGGGTTCGGTCTTCGGGTACATCAACGCGTCGTGGACGCTGCGCGCCGATTTGATCTGTACGTATGTGTGTCGCTTGCTTAATCACATGAAAGAGACCGACACCGAAATTTGTGTTCCTGAATTGCGCGAGAGCGACAAGGACATGCCAGAACGCCCGTGGATCGACAGCTTTACCTCTGGCTATATGGAGCGTTCAATGCATAAGTTTCCTCGCCAAAGCGACCGTGAGCCGTGGATCAACCCACAAAATTTCAAGCGTGACAAAAAGATGTTTCGCAAATCGCCAATTGAAGATGGTGTAATGCGATTTACCAAGTCGCGCGCACGCGTCTAATCGATCTCAACAGACAGATTTTCTGCGATGACCATTGACAAAATCAAGAGTCTGATTCGCACCATTCCGGACGTGCCGTCGCCTGGCATCATGTTTCGAGATATCACTCCGTTGCTTGCCGATCCAATTGGCTTCGATCTGGCTGTTGGTGCGCTCGTGTCGCTGTGTGCCGACAAAAAGCCACACAAGGTGATTGGGGTTGAAGCCCGTGGTTTCATCTTTGCCGCACCCGTGGCTATTCGTATTGGTGCAGGCTTCGTGCCAGTGCGCAAACCTGGCAAGTTGCCATGGACAGTGGTGAGTGAGTCGTACACGCTCGAGTACGGCACAGACACGCTCGAGATTCATGCCGATGCGGTGGGCGAGGGCGACTCTGTAGTCATCGTGGATGATGTGTTGGCAACTGGTGGAACTGCCGCTGCAACTATTCGTTTGGTTGAGAGTCTTGGCGCGAAAGTTGCCGGGCTGATGTTTCTGATTGAATTGCCTGTGCTCGGCGGTCGCAAGTTGATTGAAGGTTATGAAATCAATTCTGTGCTGCAGTTCTAAAGACAGAGCATTTCAACGTAAACAGCCGGAGCAACTCGCAAACATAGGCAAAGTGGCGATTGTCATTCGTCGTCGCTATCGGCGTCGTTGTCGTTGTCGACAGTGTCGTCATCGCCGGCAAGTAGCTCGGGGATGTTGTGTTGCTTGCGCAGTGCTTCTATTTTTTTGGTCTCTCGGTTGAGGCCCTTGAAGCGCTTGCCAACAGTGAGATCGTCGAGTTCTTCTTGCATATTGTCAAAGTTGCGCTTGACCTTGTCGAGCGACTTGACGTACGACTCCCACTGCTTGCGAAACTTGCCCATCATTTGCATAATTTGGGCGGCGGTTTCTTCGGTGTGGAAACTTTCGGTGGCCTGGCGCACAACCACCAAAAATGCGTACAGCGTGAGGGGAGAACACAACACAACTTTGCGCTCGAGCGCCCAGTCGATAAGTGACGGGTCGGCTTCATGAATAAAACCAGTGATGCTTTCGTTGGGCACGAACAACAACACATAGTCGAGGGATTGCTGGGTGGTTGACACGACGTAGTCGCGACGCTCGAGTTCTTTTACACGGTCGCGCACGGCCTTCATGAAGTCGGCTTTCAATGAAGCCATTACGCCAGAGTCGTTGGCACTCACAAACTTGGTGTAGGAGTCCATAGGAAACTTGACGTCCATATACAGCACTCGATCGGGAGGCATCAGAAATGTGTAGTCAGGACGCCCACCGCCGGAGATGGTGTCTTGCTTTTCGTAGTTAATACCTTCGATAAGACCGGCGGCCTTGAGCAAGTCTTCGGCCATGCGCTCGCCCCATTGACCACGGGCTTGAGAACTGGACAGCACATTGTTGAGGTCACCAGTACTTTTGAGTAAGTCGCTTACTGCTTTGTCGACGCTGCCAAACTTTTCGGCGTTTTGTTCGCGCAGACGTTTGATCTCGTCGTCCATCTGTTGTATTCGTAGGCCAATACTTTCTTGGACGCCCCTGAGCGACGCGTCGATTTGTTCGGCGCGACGACCCAGTTGTTCGCCACTGGCTTGAGCGACACGGTCGGACGCAAGGTTTATCGAGTCTTGGCGGTCGCGTTGTGCGCGCTGGTCAAGTGTCTCGAGTGCATCGGCAAGAGCGGACCCAACGGCTTGTGCGACAGTTGCCTCAATGTCTCGGCCATCGCTGGAAGTTGCAGTGCGACGGAGGTCGGTTTGTCGGCGAGAAAGAAAGATTGCTGCAGCACCAATTACGAATCCGAGAACCAAAAAGAGAATGTTGTTCATTACTGCAGATTACAGGTGGGGTGCGGCGCGGTTGCGCTGTCCCAGTTGCGCAAGCGTCAGTCGTTAATTGGTGTTCGTAACGCGGCTAGTTGCGGGGGTGATGGCAAGCCACATAGTTGCCTGGCGTAATTTCGCGCAATTGGGGTTCTTCTGTTGCGCACAGTTCGGTTGCGGCCGGACAACGAGTGCGAAAGCGACAACCAGATGGTGGGTTAGTGGACGATGGTGGCTCGCCTTGCAAGATGGCCCTACGGTTTTTAATCGTTGGGTCAGGTACTGGCACCGAGGAGACGAGTGCATGTGTGTAGTGATGTCGTGGGGTATCGCACAGTGTGTCTGGATCGGCGATTTCGCAGATCTTGCCTAGGTACATCACAACAATGCGAGTGCTGATGGCGCGCACTACTGACAAGTCGTGTGAGATGAACACGAGTGAGAGGCCGTAACGGTTCTTCATCTCTTGCAAGATGTTGAGAATCTGGGCCTGGATGCTGACGTCGAGCGATGACACTGGCTCGTCGCAAATAAGCACCTTAGGGGCGAGTGTGAGTGCTCTCGCAATTGAAATGCGTTGGCACTGACCGCCAGAGAATTCGCTCGGCTTGCGATCGCCTACAACCTCGGGGTCAAGGCCAACCGATCGCAATAGATCATTGACTTTGGTTTTGCGCTCTTCGGCGTTTCCACGATTCCATACCTTGAGCGGCTGCTCAACAATCGATGACACGGTCATGTGCGGATCGAGGGCGCTAATTGAGTCCTGGAAAATCATTTGAATGTTTGGACGCGTTTGGCGCATCTCTTCTTTTGAAAGCTTGGTGATCTCGACACCATCGAATACCACCGAGCCAGACTTGGTCTCGATGACCTGTAAGATTCCTTTTCCTAAAGTCGACTTGCCACAGCCAGACTCACCAATGATTGCAAGAGTCTCTCCGCTGTGCACTTCGAGACTCACACCAGACACGGCTTGTACTGGCAGTTCGCCCTTGGTGTGGTATTCGATTACGAGATCCTCAACGCGCAATATAGGCGTGGGAGAATCGCGCAGGTGGGCTTTTCCGGTGCCGGCCATGTTTACTTGCCTCCGATTGGGAAAAAGCAGCGGTAGAGGTGGCCATTGCCAGCATCAACCAACTCTGGGTGTTGATCGTGGCACTTTTGTTGTGCGAAGGGGCAACGAGCCGCAAATGCGCAACCGGTGTGGTTGGTCGTCGGATCTGGTGGCATGCCTTCGATGGTGGCGAGGCTTGAGCCACGCTTGCGGTCGATACGAGGAATTGCATTCATCAGAGCTTCGGTATAAGGCATCTTGACGTTGGCAAACAAGTCGGTTGTCGTTGCCAACTCAACAATTTCGCCGCCGTACATCACTGCGATTCTGTCGGTGTAACCAGCCACTACGCCGAGGTCATGAGTGACAATGACCATTGCCATACCCATGTCTCTGCGCAAGTCTGCCATCAACTCGAGCACTTGTGCCTGCACGGTGACGTCAAGAGCGGTTGTTGGTTCGTCGGCAAACAAGAGTTTTGGGTTGCATGCAATAGACATCGCGATCATCACTCGTTGGCGCATACCACCCGACAACTGGTGTGGATATTTATGTAAAGCAAGCTCTGGCTCAGGCAAACGAACCTGCGAGAGCAACTCAATTGCGCGCTTCTTGGCATCTGCTTTGGACATGCCAAGTCGCTTGACGAGCGACTCCGTCATCTGTGATCCAATGCGACGTACAGGATTGAGCGCTGTCATTGGGTCTTGGAATACCATGGCAATTTTGGTGCCCCAGTATTCACGCACATGCTCGCTATCGAGGGTGCCAAGATCTGTGCCTTCAAAGATAATCTTTCCCGTGCGGTGGACCTTCCTACCGCGAAGCAAGCCCATTGTCGCACGCGAGAATACGGTCTTGCCAGAGCCTGACTCGCCAACGATGCCGACACTTTCGCCTGCAGCGATACTCAGTGAGACGCCACGCACTGCGTGGAGTGTTCCACGCTTTGTGTCGAAATCGACTACGAGGTCCGAAATTGTGATCAAATCGCTCATATGCGCGACTCTCTGCCGTCAATCTTGTTCCGGAAGTAATCACCTAAGTAATTAAGAACCATCACGGTGATTGAAATAAAAAATACAGGAAGGAATGTCGTATGCGGGATCAGAGAAATATCTCCACGATTTCGTGCAAGAAGAGAACCCCAGCTAGCACCGGGCTCTGCGCCAGCACCCAAAAGAGCAAGGCCTCCTTCAACGATGATGACTACGCCCGCAGCCAAAAAGCCAACCGAGAGCATTGCGGGCAGCACGTTTGGAACGATGTGTTGCCAGAGTATTGACCGAGGCTTCATGCCCATTGATTTGGCAACAAGAACAAATTCTCGACCTGTCCAAGAAAGAGCCGAAGATCGTGCGAGTCGACCAAGCACGGGTACGAGGACAAACGTGATGGCAATGATCACCACGAATACTCGAGGAATGGTGGTCGTGGGATTGAAGGGATCTGGGCTTGCAAATATTGCGACCATAGTGACAACCAGGATGAGGGTTGGGATCGACAGAGTTGTGTTGAAATACACAGAGATCACTGCATCCACCCAACCGCGTCGGTATGCCGCAAGAATTCCCAAAAAACCACCAATCACCATTCCAAAGAAGACGGAGATGAATGCGATACCTAGCGAATATCGAGTTCCATGAATGATGGCCGAAAGTTGATCGACACCAATATAGTCGGTTCCAAACAAGTGTCCAGGTGAGAACATGCCAACACCGAGCATGTCTGGATTTGAATAATTCCACTCGGGAAGAGGGAGGAGTTCTCCAAAAACACTAAAAAATGCACACACTCCAAGCCAGATGACCGAGAGTTGGTAACCAAGCGGTTTGTTTGCAAGGATTTTGAGATTAAGCGCCACGATGACTCCTGATGCGTGGATCAATTTTGGGCATAAAGGCATCAACAATCAGATTGAAAGCAATGTAAGAGATTGCGATGAGAGCCACAGTGGACTGGATCGCGAGGTATTGACGCAATGCAATCGAGGTAACCAAAAACATGCCGACTCCATTGAGTGCAAAAATACTCTCGATGATTACCGCACCTCCGATAAGTGAGCCCATGTTGAGTGCGGCTGCAGTCAACAGACTCAAACTCGACGGACGAAACACGTGTCGCCAGAGGATCCAACGATTAGAAAGGCCTTTCGAAGAGGCCATGGTCACAAAGTCTTCTTTGAGCGTCGAAATAATGTCGGCTCGCAAGAGGCGGGCAAAGGTTGCGATGAGCCCGAGCGACAGGCTGAGGACAGGCATGATCATGGACTTGATGTGCTCGACGGGCCCCTCGGCCCAGGTGACGTAACCAATTGGATTTAACAGTTCAAATTTGACGCCAATTATGTATGCCAGGCCGAGACCAACTGCAAAGTTGGGGATAGAGGAGAGCCCGAAGAGGATGTTGCTGATTACTTTGTCAATGCGGGTATCGACCTTGTAAGCAAGCAGCATCCCGAGCGGGATTGAACAGAGAAGCGAAAAACCGAGTGTATAGGCCATGATGAGTAGCGTTCGTGGAATTGTGAGAGACAGCATCGCCCAAACAGTCATTGACGCTTCTGAATACGATTCACCGGGGTTGTAGTAGATGCCCAAATCTCCCTGTAGGAAATTCCCTAGCCAACGAAAATAGTAAGAGACAATGTTCATGTTGGTGCCAAGTCCTTCACGAATCTCTACCTTTTCTTCTTCTGTGGCGAAGGGAAACAACGTAGTAGCGATATCGCCAGGGAGCAACCGCACGAGTACCGTCACCAAAAAGGTGACAAGGAAGAGAACCAGCGCTACCTGCGAAAACCGCTGCGTGATTCGAATGAGTTTTTGCATGGTGGAGGATTTTCTGTTTGATGAACTGAGAACTGAATTGTAGTACGGGATGCCAAGAAATAAAAATGCGGTGGGATTCCTCCCACCGCATTTTCACGATATATGAACTGTAATGAGTTGGCTATTTACTTTTTACCAATCACTGATGCGACATCGAAGTTACCTGCAATCAAGCCGGCACGCCTGTTGCCGTTTGGCAAGACCGTCTCGCCGAAGCCAGTGACCTTGTTGGACACTGCAGCGAAAAGTCCTTCGCTGTACACGCCAGTCCAATAACTCTTGGACTGAAGTTCTTCTGCACATTTCTTCAATGTGTTTTTGGTTTTGGATGAAGTTTCCCAAGCCTTATCGAAGCATGCTGCGAGTTGGCCATCGCCTACTCCGCCAACTGCCTTAGGAAGTCTGTAGCCCGAAAGCTCCAGGTCTGAGGTGGTGGAGAAGAGGTTGGCAAACTCTGCGTACTTACCAGCCATCACGTTGAACCAAGTTACTTGCTGTCCAAATACAAATGCTCGAGAGATGTATGCGGAGGATGTGATTGGTGCCATGAGTGTGCAGCCGATTCCGGCTTTCTTCATCATTTGACAAATCAGGTTTGCATCGTTTGTTGACTCAACGGTGTCAGCGATTGGCATCTGGAACGTTAAGGCCTTGCCAGTTGCAGCCTTGTAGGCCTTTACTTTCGCTTTTGCTTTAGCCAAGTCAAAAGTGATCGCACCCTTCTTGCTGAAGTATGGATGCATCTTCGGAGCCATTGCAATAGCGGCTTCACAGTTGCCCTTGCAGGCAATCTTTGCGAAAGTTGCGCGATCTAGTGCATAAGCAAAAGCCTCACGAGCCAAAAGATTGTTGAAAGGTGCCTTAAACGTATTGAAGTGGAAAGCCCAGTTGGTGTCACGAGGACCTTCATACAAAGTAACTTTGCCCTTTAGCGAGTCGCGCACTCGGTTCAGTTGCTGACCAGATGTAGCACCGAATAGAGCAATGTCTGCTTGACCCTTTGACATTGCGTTTACACGCTGTCCAGCGTCCTGCACAACTTTAAATGTGACGGAATTAGCGTATGGCAACTGCTTACCAGCCTTATCTTTGCGCCAGTAATTCGGGTTCTTCACGAGCTCTGTCACGAATGGGTCCTTGCCCTTTGACTTGATCTTGAATGGTCCAGTACCTACTGCTGTTGTTGTTCCACAAGTTGGACTCTTCAAGCTTGCAGTGGACATCAAGCGAACACGGCCGTTGGACCAAAGGTTGTAAGCCATGTTTGGACGAGGTACAGCAAGATTGAGTTGCACTGTCAGATTGTCGATTTTGACGAATGCCTTCTTTTCGCCGACAAGCATTTTGCGATAGTCCGCGCTTGTAGCAAGAAATGCTGGGCCGGATTTTCCTAACCCTGTGAGCATCTTGACGAGACCTGCATAGCCAGGTATGTCAAAGGATTGTTGCCATGCGATTGATGGCAAGTTTGGCTTTGGGCCTGAACCGTACAACAGACCGATACCCACGAGGGATCGCATGTTGGCGATGACGTTGTCGGCATCCAATGGTGTGTTGTCATGGTATTTAATGCCAGAACGAAGTTTGATTGTCCAAGTCTTATTTCCATTTGACGGGGTCACTGATTGTGCCAAGTAAGGAACAATGTCGCCCCTGTTGTTCATAATGGTGAGAGTTTCAAGCACTGCACCGGAGGCTCCAATTTGGCCGCCACCTGGTGAATCTTGTGTGCACCAGCCGGCATCTTTTTCACCGATCAAGACGATGATGTCTTTGGCTGTGCGCTTTGCTTGTGGAACTGACTTTGCGTTGCTTCCAGAAATGCCAACGGTTGAGACTGCAAGTGCGAGTCCTAAACCAATCGAGACTTTTCTGAACAGCCCACTTTTCGTGGATGTTTGATTCATGTAGGAATTTCCCCCTGTTGATTCGTGTGAAGCCGGAATGACCCCAATCCGATTTGTTCACTCTATGGACATATGCCCGTCATAGTCAAGTCCTCGGGGGGGGATACCCAAGTGACTATTGGGTCTGGACTGTGCGCAATTGATCGAGCGGTATGTGGCAGCGCAGGAAGTGACCTGGCTCGAGCTCAGTGAGTACTGGTTCGGTGCTTGTGCACAAGTGCTCAACACCGCTGCCAGTCATGCGTGGGCAACGCGGGTGCAAAACGCAACCAGATGGCGGGTTTGACGGGCTTGGGATAACACCAGTGAGAGGAATGCGCTTCCTGACTGACCCGTCAATAGTTGGTACCGACGACAACAATGCTTCGGTGTACGGGTGGTGTGGGCCCTGGAAGACTCGATTGGATTCGCCGAACTCGACAACGCGACCGAGGTAGAGCACTGCAATTTTGTCGGAAATATATCTGACAACACCAAGATCGTGGGAGATAAAAATAAAACTTGTGCCGTCTTGCTTTTGCAAGTCAACCAACAAGTTAAGGATCGTTGCTTGCACTGAAACGTCGAGAGCCGATGTTGGTTCGTCGCAGACAACGAGTTGTGGTGCGCCTGCGAACGCGCGCGAGATTGCTACTCGTTGCTTGAGACCACCAGAGAGTTGCACTGGACGTGCGCTGTGCAGCGTTGCTTCGACTCGCATGCCAGAAAGCAATTCGTGCGCGCGCTCAGTCGATTCGTCGGCCGATAGTCCGCGCAGTTTTTGTACTGCACGACCAACAATGCGCGTCACACTATGACGACGGTTGAGCGCTTGGTCTGGGTTTTGAAACACGATCTGCATTGCACCGACATCTTGCACGTCGCGCTTGTTGAGAGTGCCTGCCAAATTTTTTCCATCGAGCACAACATGGCTTCCACTGTCGGAGCCGTAGAGACCAAGAATAAGTTTGGCAATCGTTGTCTTGCCTGCGCCTGACTCACCAACGAGACCGAGTGTTTCGCCGACACTGACTTGCAATGAAACATCGTTGACAACATGCACTGCGTGGCCGTCTTGAGTAAATGCTTTTGAGAGGTGATCAATGTCGAGAAGTCGCGTACCTGTAGTTGCGCGTTTTGGATTTTGGCTGACGCTCACTGTGACTGTGTCGATTGCGCGAGGCATCGACCCTGCTTTGTCGGTGTGGAAGCAGCGAGCAACATGAGACTCTCCAACCGTGACCATCTCTGGTTGTGTGGTGCGGCACTTGTCTTCGACCAACGTGCAGCGGTCTGCGAATACACAGCCATCAAAGTGAGTGCCAAGTGCCGGAGGCGTGCCGGGGATTGTGTCGAGGCGGTCGGTGTTTTTGTGCAGTCCGCCACGAGGGATGCAACGCAACAAACCAACCGTGTATGGGTGACTCGGATTCGAGAAGATGTCTTCAGTTGCTCCTTGCTCGACAAGTGCGCCTGCGTACAACACACCAACTCGGTCGCACATGTGGCGAATAACGCCGAGGTTGTGGCTAATAAAGAGAACTGCAGTGCCAGACTCTTTGCGCAATTGGCGCACCAAGTCGAGCACTTCGGCTTCAACTGTTGCATCAAGTCCAGTTGTTGGTTCGTCCATCACCAACAGGCGAGGGTTGGTTGCGAGCGCCATAGCAATTACAACGCGCTGGGCCATGCCGCCAGAAAGTTG
>JAQCJO010000056.1 GCA_027592925.1 Actinomycetota bacterium
GTACAACACGATGCTCAGTACTCCAGACGCAAACCCGTTTAATCCGATGGAGCCAAAAATTGCTGTGGTCAGAAAGCCGATCGTGCAACCAATGCTGGCAACTGCGTAAGCAATACCAAAAATAAACATTGCGCGCAGTGAGCGGTCTCGTTCACCATTTATTGACGGGGTGATAAACGATGGTTTCCAGCCAGCGAGCATTGCAAGACCCATCACAACCAACGCAACACCGATGAAAAGCCCGGCATATTTTGCATTGAGTTCAATCCATTGTGTGAAGAGTCGCGAGATGGTTCCGATAACCAGAAAGACGAGCAGGAAACCGCTGGAGACCGACGTGCTGACAAGCAGTGCGCGACGAATTGGTGCTCGTTGTGCAGCAGGGTTGGCCGAGTCGATGCCCAAAAAATACAGCAGGTATGCGGGTAGCAACACAAAACCACACGGGTTGACTGCAGCGAGGATGCCAAGCATAAAGCTGTAGGCAAAGTTGCCTTCAATCGCTAGAACAACTGTGCTTGTCATTGTGCAAACCATTTGGCAATCAGTGACTCAAGTTTGTCGGCGGTGATTTCGCCTGCAACTTGGTCGACAATGATCCCTTGTGCATCAACAAACAAAGTCATCGGGGCTGTTGCGATACCGAGATCGCTGATAAATGAACCAGATGGATCAAACATGATGTCGTAAAGCACATTGTATTTTGTGATGAATTCTTTAGCGGTTTCTACTGAATCGTTCATGTTGATGCCAACGAAACGAATAGTTGCACTATGAACAAGAGCACTTGCCGTTAACACGGGCATCTCGCGTCGGCACGGCTCGCATGTCGAGTACCAAAAATTGAGAATGAGTGGTTTGCCAATGAGTGTGGATGAGTCAATTGTCTTGTTGTCGAGTGTGAGCAGTGATGCTTGGGGGAGGCTCGTGCCTGCAATTGTGCTATTGGTTGCAATTGATGGGTATGGCACTTCACCTGGGGTTGTTAAGCGTGCATCAATGTCTGGTTCGGATGCACTGCTCCACAACCAACCACCGCCAACACTGATCGCCAGCACAACAACAGCGATCAACAAATTGCGTTGTTGTGGGGGCAAAAGGGGCACGAAAACACTTTACTAGAGCGTTTTCGTGCCCCTTTGTTGTCTTATGCCACGAGGTGCCGGGGGATTGGCACTTCGTCAACAACGGTGACACTGATATTGCGCGTTACTGGTCTGCCACGTGGACGCTTTGTTACACAAATACGACCCTCTTCGAGCAGCTCTCCGCCCCACACACCCCACGGCTCTGCGCGATCGAGCGCACCGAGCAAGCATTCGGCTTGCGAAGAACACTTCGAACACACAGCCTTGGCGCGCTGAATGTCAACAAACTCTTCCGAAAAGAACAGATACGACAACGTTCCGTTGCCGTCGCTGCATCGTTTGGCCGACAACACGAGAGTTTCGTGTTGCTCTTTTGGTGCTATGAGTGTTTGCATTTTTCTGTTCCTTTCATTGCTGTTTGTTGTATTGATTGGCTTCACGTCGGAAAACACATTTCGGGGGGAAATAAAAAAGCCGCTGGGATTTCTCCCAGCGGCCTCTTGGCGTTTTCCGACGTGAAATCTGTTACGTCTGGAACCCCAGGAGGCCTTTGACCGGGCGCTTCGTGAAATCTTTCGAATATTTCGCGACTCCGGCCTGCATATCAAACCAGCGTGAATAACGGCTGGTGATTGCGGCTGTCACGGCCACGGTTGCAAACGCGCGCGCGCCAGCCACTGCTGACGAATTGCTACGGGAAACGGCGTGTTGCAACATGGGCTATGTAGCAAACCACCTCTTCAGGCCAATTGCAAGCGATTAAATGCAATGACCGTGAGACTCAATGCCCTATAGGGTTTGAGCGTCATGTGGCAACCTGCAAACCCAGTCGAAATGCCCAGCGATGGCCGTGTTTTTGGCACCGATCGCAGGGTGCGCCTCGGCGACGTGACCCCCAAAGGTCGCCTTCGTCTTGATGCAACAGCACGCTATTTACAAGACATTGCCAATGATGATGCGGTTGACGGCGCGTATTCCGATATCCACGGTTGGGTGGTGCGTCGCACCGAAATGTGGGTGCATCAGTTTCCGTTGTACATGACCGACGTTTCGGTAAAAACTTGGTGTGGTGGTTACGGCTCGCATTGGGCAGAGCGTCGTACAACGATTACTTCGGCCGACGGTGCGCGCATTGAGTCTGCAGCGTTGTGGGTGCATGTTGATATGCAAACAATGAAACCAACACCGCTACCAGAAGACTTCTTGAGCATGGTGCATATCGCTAGTGCTGGTCGAAAGATTCGTGCCAACTTGATGGTCGGTCGATCATTGCCTCCACTTGATTCGCCGGGTGCAACAAGTGAAGCATGGCCAGTGCGATTTACCGACATGGATGCAGTGGGCCACATGAACAACGCGTCGTATTGGATTGCGCTCGAAGAATATTTGTCAACGCATAGTGACGCTCGCCGCGCACCACTGCATGCAACTGTCGAGCATCATCTGGCAGTCGACCCAGGTGACGAAGTACGCATCGTGACGCAAGATCTGGGTGATCGCGTGGTGTTGCGACACGTACTGAGCGATGACCGAGTTGCCGCAGTAACGCAGCTCGTATCGCTGTAATTATTGATTAATTGACGCGACTGTATTCGCGAATTCCTTCACGCACCTTGTAGTCAAACTCTCCGGCAATGCGCAAGTGTTCGAGGTGTGCGTATGTTTCGCTATCGGCCATCGTGCCTTGCGCGCGAGGTGAAAATAGGTGACCAGAATATTCGGTTACGGTAAGCGGCTTGTCGAGTTCGCTTGCCACTACTCGCAACTTATCGAGTCGACCCACATGGTGTTCTTTGATCTGGTCGCAACGCAGTGCGAGATTTTCAAAAGGCAGACCATGGGCCGGCAGCGAGATTTTGACTTGCGAACTGAATGCACCAATTTTGTCGAGAGAATCAAAAAAACCTTTAAGAGGATCAATATTTTTGCTCATGCCTGAAATATGCGGCGTGATCGTTGGCAACACATGGTCACCGCACAGCATCACGCCGGCTTCTGGGTCAAACAAGCAGAGGTGATCTTCGGTGTGCCCAGGTGTGTGAATGGCCATCCATTCGCGCCCTGCAAGTGAAATGTGCTCGCCTTCGGCAAGCCTGATCGTTGGCTTTGGTGCGCGAAACAATGTGGGGAAGCGACTTGAGCCTTTGTAATACATTCTGCGCCGCCACGGCAATGAGTGACCAGGCCCACCCCACGGTGTGTCACCAAACGGAACACGGGGTGTTGCAGCAGTCTCAACATCTACATCGTCTGGTTCGGTCGGATCAAAAAACATCCGAAAACTTTCGTGCGTGATGATGTCAGCTCCAGTTTCTGCACGAAGTCGGCCAGCACCACCGAAGTGATCTGGGTGACTATGCGTAACAATGATGGAGTGCACTCGCCTGAGTGGCACGCCGATCTCGGACAATCGATTGTTGATTGCTTGCCATGTTGCTTTGCCGGGCAGGCCTGGGTCGACAACTGCAACGCCGCGCGAATCTTCGAGCACATACATATTGACGTGGCCAAGGCCTGGCATGTCGATAGGAAGTTGAGTGCGCAAAATATTTGGTGCAACCTCAGTGATCTCTGCAGTTGCAGGCACTTGCTCTTGCTTGGTGTACACCTTGTCGCTCACATCAACCACATTAGTTGTGAGACATGTACCAATTGACTGTTGGAAGGACTAGACAGTTTTGTTGGCGACTTCGGTAACAAACAATTTGTCGCGATAAAACTGCAACTCACGAACGCTTTCTTTAATGTCATCCATCGCGCGGTGTGAGCCACCCTTGTTTGGGCGGTCAATACCGACCTTTGGATACCAGCGCCTGGACAGTTCTTTAATGCTTGACACATCAACAGAGCGATAGTGCAAATAATTTTCAATCTCTGGCAAATATTTTGCAAGAAAGCGTCGGTCGGTACCAATCGAGTTTCCGCACAGTGGCACCGATCTGGCTTCGGGTACATGTAACGCAATAAATTCGAGAGTTGCTTTGCCGGCTTCTTCCAGCGTCACGGTCGACGTCTTGATTGCTTCGAGAAGCCCAGACTTCGTGTGCATCTCGACAACAATCGGTTGCATCAGGGCCAGAACCGAGTCGGGTTGATGAATCACAAGGTCGGGGCCTTCAGCGAGGATGACCAAATTGTCGTCAGTAATCAGGGTGCCTATTTCTACGATCACATCGGTTTCTGGGTCAAGCCCAGTCATCTCGAGATCCATCCACACCAGCACGCCATGCAATCTAGGCGTATTGTCGCTGTATGACTCATCAGCCCCTCTCGGTCGCTGTTCAGCGCCTCGACCCCGATTTGCCCCTGCCAGCCACTGCCCGCAAGGGAGACGCAGGTGTTGACCTGTATGCACGTGAGAATGCGACCATTGCAGCCAAGGGCGGGCGAATACTGATGCCCACAGGCTTGGCAATCGCTATTCCTCTTGGGTTTGCTGGGTTCGTCGTGCCTCGCAGTGGCTTGGCTCTCAAGCACGGAATAACGCTCGTCAATACTCCGGGCATTATCGACAGCGGCTATCGCGGCGAACTGAAAGTGGTGATGATCAACACCGATCCAACAGTTGACTATTTGGTGACACGCGGTGATCGCATTGCACAGATCCTCATTCAACGAATTGAAACCATTGACTGGAATGTGGTCGACAATCTTGATGGCGAAGATCGCGGCGGCGGGTTTGGCCACTCTGGTCGTTAATTAACGCTTGCTTGGGCCTCTGCTCACGAGTACGCCATTGTCTTCAAGTTGCGCGATCTCTTCGCTACTCAAGCCTGTAATTTCTGAAAAGATCGCATGATTATCTTCGCCGCGATATTTAGCATCACCTTGTGTTGATGTGTCTGAGCCAGAGAAGTGCCACGGACTATTTGGGATGCGCACTGTTGAGTCGCCGCGATCACTCACTTCGACCACTGCTTCTCGCTCTTCTGCCCACTGTGTATCTGCCAACTCTCCAACACTGCGCAATCTTCCAGTCGCAAGTTGATATTGAGAAAGTCGGTTTTCGATTTCGTCACTTGTCGGAACAGTTTTCGCCCACGCTCGCATGATGTCCATCAACTCATCAAAATGTTCAAGGCGTGTTGCGACATCACTGAATCGTGGATCACTGAGCAATTCAGGTTGCTGCATTGCTGCGACAAAGAAATCGAAAGCGCCACGCTCTGCTGGGTGACCACTGACAACAACCATTGATCCGTCGGCAACAGTTAGCACGGGGTAGTCGGCAGGTTGAAACGAGCGAATCTCGCCAACGGGTTCGACACCTGTCCACATTTGGTTATGGGCATGCTCATTGACATACAACATGGTCTCGGCCATCGACACGTCGATGTATTGACCAACGCCTGTGTGCTCGCGCTGATACAAAGCAGCCAAGATCGCACCTGCTGCTTCGAGTGCTGTGTACACATCACCGTGACTATGCGGATCATTTGCGTATTGTCCACCCCGCACATCGCCTTGATGTTTGGTGATTCCTGATTCGGCATTGACAACAGGCGCATAGGCACGGCGTGTTGTCCATGGGCCGGTTGCTCCGTAACCAGTTATCGATGTGTAGATCAGACGTGGGTTTAATTGCGAAAGAGTTTCGTAGTCAAGACCCATTTTGTGCATCACGCCTGGCCGAAAGTTTTCAATGACAATGTCGCAATGGCTCACAAGTTTCTTCAGCAATTCAACTGCTTGTGGTTTGGTCATGTCGAGCGAAATATTTTTCTTTCCCACATTTTGTTGAATGAAATACGACGACAATGAATTGACTCGGGGCATGGCAAAGCGAGTCATGTCACCCATTGGCGGCTCAACTTTGATGACTTCGGCACCCAGATCGCTCAGCATTCGAGTTGCATGAGGTCCAGAGAGCACTCGCGTGAAATCGAGTACTCGTATGCCTTCCAGGGGGCGCTGGCCACCCGATTGAGAGCTATCTGAACCGCGGGTCATGTGGGTTATTGATCGGTTAGTCGAGCATTACGCCGAGTGTGCGCAAGGCGAGTGACGTATACAACGCCATGCCTGTTGTCATTGCGTCTTCTTCAAAGTCAACACGGTTGGAGTGATTCGGTGGCGCTTTGCGCGGGTCAACACCGTTTGGCGTGCCACCAAGAAACAACATGGCACCAGGAAGTTTTTCCAACACATAACTGAAATCTTCTGCACCCATCACTGGATTCGGAAATTTCGCAACTTGTGTTGGTCCAACGATTGATTCTGCGATGTCGAGTGCAAAGTCGGCTGATGGCCCATCATTAACAGTGACTGGGTATCCAAGTTCAATAATTACTTCTGCGTTCATGTCGTGTGCATTGGCGATGCCTTCTGCGACTCGCCTAATACCTTCGTGCACTTTGGTTCGTGTTGCCACGCTTACTGCGCGAATGGTTCCCTCAAGTCGAGCAGTTTCTGGAATCACGTTGTATGCAGTGCCAGCAATCATTCGGGTGATGGTGACAACGGTTGGGTCAAAAATGTCGTGACGACGTGTGACCAATGCTTGAAGTGCTAACACGATTTCGCTGGCAACCGGCACGGGGTCGAGCGTGCGGAAAGGTTCTGATGCGTGTCCGCCTTTGCCCGTGATGATGATGTCAAGTCGATCGCTCGACGCCATGATCGGGCCACCTTTAGTGCCAAGAAATCCAGCGGGCATCGAAGAAGTGATGTGGAGTGCATAAGCGGCCGTGATTGGAGAAGCAGAACCATCGGCGTGCTTTGGCACATTGAGCAAACCTTCATCAAGCATGTATTCGGCTCCGCCGTAACCCTCTTCGCCCGGCTGAAACATAAACAGCACACGACCAGGCAAGTCGGCTTTGCGCTCGCTCAACATGCGTGCTGCACCGGCGAGCATGCCCACGTGTGTGTCGTGTCCACATGCATGCATTGCATTTTCTACGCGTGATGAAAACTCGAGCCCAGTGTCTTCGGGCATTGGCAGCGCGTCCATGTCACCACGCAACATCACTGTTGGACCTGGCTTATCTCCGGTCAGTAGCGCTGCGATGCCGCTCGTCGTTTTGTGCAATGTGATGTCGAGTGGCAAACCATCAAGAGCTGTCAACACGCGGTCGCGCGTCTTTGGCAAATCCAAACCAATTTCTGGCCAGGTGTGTAGGTCGCGCCTAATTTCGCGGGCGTACTCAAGCGTTCCTTTGGCCTGATCAACTACAGCGGTTGTTGCTCCATGTCGTTCGTTTGCTGGTTGAATTTTTGGGGTCGAAGCCATGCAACAATGGTACGCACACCAGTGCTGTTCATCCCACAGCCGAAAGTGCGTGGGTTACGCGTATTATTGAGATCTCTACCCAAACACAAGGCAGGCACCATGTTGAACGTCGAGTTCACCGTTGAACCATTCATAGAAGGATCCCCAGGTGCCCACGTAACAGCAGCGGTTGCCGCGGTTGAGCGTTGTGGTCTGAGTGTTGACTTTGGTCCATTCGGTTCATCATTTTCAGTAACGAAAGAACAGTTGCCTGAAGTAATTGCAGAACTCATGCGCGCTGCATACGGCAACGGCGCAACATATGTGAGCGTCGATGTTGGAGTTGCATGACGATTCCAAATCATCCGCTGATCGCTTCTGTTAAACCATTGCTGAAGGTAACTGGTGCAGAGCTTGTTGCGCCGGATGCTCTGATTGCGGGAGATATTCCGTTGGTGTGGGAAGGCGTGACAATTGCTGGCGTGCGTTTGCCAGCCTTGCACGGTGCCCTCGACCGGATTATTGATGGGGTCGAGCGCGAACTCGGTGCTCGGTTGTCGCAACTTTCGCGTAATGAAAAACAAACCGCAATTCGATTGCTCGATGAACGTGGCGCATTTACTGTGCGACGTGCGGTTGAAGACGTTGCTGATGCAATGGGTGTCTCGCGCATCACGGTCTACAACTACCTCAACGCACTGCACCGTTAGCTATGTTGAAGTCCGAGCATTTTGATGCAATTGGCTTTGATGCCGATGACACGCTGTGGTTTAGCGAAGACACGTTTAGGCACAACGAAAATCGATTCGTTGATTTAGTTTCTCCTTACGCACCATCTGGCATTGATATCAGGTCGGCGTTGGTTGCAACCGAGCGCGTCAATATCGGCACATATGGGTATGGCGTCAAGTCTTTTGGCCTCTCGGCTGTTGAAGCAGCAATAACAATTACCAACGGCACTGTGCCCGTTGAAGTTTTACAAGAGATTTTGCGCGGTGTACGCGAGCATCTCACCGAGCCAGTCAGGTTGTTTGCAGGTGTGGCCGATGTGTTGAGCAAAGTTGCACAAACCCACCGAGTGGTGTTGATAACCAAGGGCGATCTCGTTCACCAAACTCGCAAAGTCGAGACAAGCGGGCTCGCACATCTTTTCAATCATGTCGAGATCGTTCTCGAAAAAGATCCAGCAACATATCGACGTGTGCTTCTAAGTCTCAACATCGATCCGCATCACTTTTGCATGGTGGGTAATTCGCTGCACAGCGACATCATGCCCGTGCTCGCCATTGGTGGGTTCGGTGCGTATGTTCCGTATGAAATTTTGTGGGAACTCGATCAATCAGAGAGCGTGCCGACGGCCGATGATCGCTTTGTTGAGATTGCAAAACTGGCAGACTTCCCAGATTGGTTGGCGAGTATTACTCGCTAGAGATAAGTGCAGTTATTACAGCTTGCGCAAATGCACTTCGGTAACGCGGTGGTTTGCATCTTTTTGCATCACGAGTGAAGCACGAGCGCGAGTTGGCTCAATATTGTCGCTCAAGTTCTTGCCGTTGATCTCGCGCCAGATGCCGCGGGCAACCTGCACGGCTTCGTCGTCGGTGAGTTGCGCAAAGTGTGTAAAAAAACTGTCTGGATTGCTAAACACCGTTTGTCGTAGCGCCAAAAATCTTTCGATATACCAATTTTCAATGTCGCTCTCTACGGCATCAATGTAGATCGAAAAGTCAAAGTAGTCGCTCACAAACTCCATTGCATCGCTACCAACCTGTAAGACGTTGAGCCCCTCGACAATCAAAATGTCGGGTTGGTGCACCACTTGGCTGTCGCCTTTAACAATGTCGTACTCGACGTGGCTATACACAGGTGCCGCAACATCGGGCATGCCGGCTTTAATCTCGCGCAAAAACTGCACTAGTCGCTTGGTGTCGTAGCTCTCGGGAAAACCCTTGCGATTCATGATTCCGCGACTCTCGAGCACAGCGTTTGGATGTAGAAATCCGTCGGTGGTGATCAACTCAACCCGTGGGTGCTCTGGCCAACGTGTGAGCAGTGCTTGCAAGATACGCGCAGAGGTGCTTTTACCAACTGCAACGCTGCCCGCAATGCCGATGACGTATGGCATCTTTGGCGAAATAGTGCCAAGAAATGTTGCGGCAACGCGGTGTAAGTTTTGTGTGGCACTGACATACAAATTGAGTAGGCGAGTGAGTGGCAAATAGATGGCCACCACTTCTTCCAAGTCAATGCGGTCGTTAATACCGCGCAATGCCTCTAGATCTTTTTCATGCAAGGTGAGCGGGGTCTGTGCGCGCAATTCGGCCCAACTGCTGCGGTCAAAACGCAAATATCGCTCTACATCAATTGCATCAATCATTTACATCAAACCTTTTTATTTAACGCTTCCACGGCGCGTTTGGCGACGCAGCCCCTGGGCCTCCGGTCAGCACATCAACGCCCGTGTCCGTCACAAGCACGGTGTGTTCAAACTGCGCAGTGCGCTTGCCGTCTGCAGTGACCGCTGTCCAGTCGTCGTTCCACATACGGTGCTGCCAAGTGCCAAGCGTGATCATTGGCTCGATCGTAAAAGTCATTCCTGGTCGCATGATCGTGTTGTTGTGCGAGTCGTAATAGTGCAGCACTTGAATGTCGGTGTGAAACTGCTCACCAATTCCGTGCCCGATAAACGCGCGCACGACACCGAGCTTGTCTTGCTTGGCGCGAGTCTCAATTGCTTTGCCAATGTCACTTAATGGGCGGCCTGGCACCACAGCCTCAATACCGCGCCATATGCACTCTTCGGTCACATGAATCAGGTTTTTGCTTTCTTGGTCAATCGTGCCAACAGCAAATGTTGCGTTGGTGTCACCATGTACGCCATTGAAATAACATGTCACGTCGAGGTTGATGATGTCGCCGTCGAGCAACACTCGCGCATCAGGTATTCCATGACAAATAACTTCGTTAACCGACGTGCACACACTCTTTGGATAACCCGAATAGTTCAGCGGGCTCGGGTATGAGTTTCGTTCGATACACAAGTTGTGTACATACACATCGATCTCGTCCGTGGTGATACCGGGGCGCACAAATTCTCCAGCCAACTTCAAGACCTCGGCGCCCATCTTGCCGGCCACTCGCATTTTCTCGATGATCTCTGGTGTCTTGACTGCAGATTCTTGCCAACGCTGTACCTTGCCTGTTTCGGCATATGGCGGCCGCACGATATGTGCAGGCACTTCGCGGCGCGGGCTCACTGCGTGAGGCACAACACGGCCGTCCAATTGCTTGTGACAGCGCTTGTACTTACGACCACTGCCGCACCAGCAGGGGTCATTAGCCACGGGCAAAACGGCTGGCGGAGTAGTTGGGACCGTGGTGGACATTGCTTATAAGGCTATACAGCGCACATGCTCATACGATGATGTCATGACAACTCAGCCCCCAATCATTGACAGCCCAACCGAGTGGGTTGCAGACCACATCAATCGCTATGTC
>JAQCJO010000057.1 GCA_027592925.1 Actinomycetota bacterium
CGTATTGGCCGCATCGAAGAAGTGATCGTCGAAGGACGCAATAAGCGTGATGCCGACGCATTTACTGGTCGCACTCGTCAAAACAAGTTGGTGCACTTCAAGTCAGCGGACGCATTACGTGCTGGCACATACGCAACGGTTGAGATCACTTCTGCCGCGCGCTTTCATTTGTCTGGTCAATTAATCGAGGTCGGCGCAGAGCCAACCCACAAGGTGCGACTATCGGTGCAGGCTCTGTGAAGCCAATAGTCATACTTGGCCCAACGGCCAGCGGTAAATCTGATTCGGCAATGGCTGCAGCCCAGGTCAGTGGAAACACACAGATCGTGGTGTGCGATGCAATGCAGGTCTACAAGCGCATGGACATCGGCACAGCAAAGCCAACTACTGAAGATCAACAACTTGTACAACACCACTGCATCGACTTAGTTGCGCCGAGTGCACGCTTTACGGTTTCTGATTACCAAAAGGATGCACGCGCGGCAGTTGCAAAGATTCATGAATCGGGTGCCAACGCCTTGGTGGTCGCTGGTACCGGCCTGTATCTCACATCGCTGATCGACGAATTGAGTTTCCCTGGTGAATGGCCTGCAGTGCGCGCAGAACTCCAACGCGAACCAGATGTCGCAGCGCTGTATCGACACCTCAAGTCACTCGACCCGGTTGCCGCAAAAAACATTGAACGCAGCAATCGCCGACGCATTGAGCGCGCACTCGAAGTGTGCATCGGTAGTGGCAAACCTTTCAGCGACAATGCTCCGGGCACTGGCGCATACCCCGACAATGGTGTGGTGCAAATTGGTTTGCTCTGGCCGCGCGACGTGCTCGTCAAGCGAGTCGAGTCGCGAGTAAAAGCAATGTTGCAAGGAGGTTTCTTGGAAGAGGTTGCACAATTGCGTAAAGACGGCGCAATGTCACAGACTGCTCGTCAGGCACTTGGCTATGCAGAACTCAACCGACATCTCGACGGCAAGTGCACGCTTGACCAGGCTGTTGGCGACATCGTCACCCATACCCGCCAATTTGCGGTGCGCCAAGAGCGTTGGTTTCGCCGTGACCCTCGCATCCGTTGGGTGCACATTGAAAAAGATCCTGTTGCCGAAATTGCCCCGATCCTGGCCGAGCACTTGCGCTAGAACGTAGTGAGCATGTCGAGTCAAAATTCTTCAATCAAGGTCTCTGTTACCAAACACAATGGTTTGGGCAATGACTTTTTGGTGCTCGATCGGCGAGAGGCGAGTGCACTCAGCAACGCTCAAGTTTCCGAAATTGACTGGCCAAACACGGCCCGCAATTGGTGCAACCGAAATACTGGTGTTGGCGCTGACGGTTTGTTGCTACTTGGTCGGGTCAATGCAAACACACTCACGATGCGCTTATTCAATTCTGATGGCTCGCTAGCAGAGATGAGTGGCAATGGCATTCGTTGCTTGGTGCAGGCTGCACAGATGGCAGACGGATTGACCAGCGAAGTTGAGTATGCAGTCACAACTGATGCCGGCGAGCGACGTGTTGTTGTGACGCCACGAGCAAATGATTCCCAAACAGTTGATGCAAGCGTTGACATGGGTCCAATCGGCACGCTTGACGAGCCAATGGGCTGGGCGACTCTTGAATGCGACCCGATGCGACCAGTCATGCACATCTCGGTCGGCAATCCTCACTCGGTAGTTGGTGTGGAAGACGTTGCGATTGTGCCGCTCAAAGAGTTGGGTGAAAAAGTTCCTCAAATTAATTTAGAAATCATTGAGCCCGGTCCAGAAGTGAACGCCATCACGATGCGAGTGCACGAACGCGGTGCTGGCATTACCCAAGCATGCGGCACAGGTGCATGTGCGAGCGCGTGGGCTGCAGTGCAGTGGGGCCTTGTACCTGCGAGCGCGAATGAAGTGATCGTGCACATGGATGGTGGCGATGTGAAAGTGCGTGTCAACGAACCAAGATCGGGCAGTGTGACCCTCATTGGTCCTGCGCAATTTATGTCGAAACATGTTGTTGAGATTTCATTGTGAGTAACCCATACCAGCAGGCGCTTGGGCGCACGCTGATTGATCGCACAATTCGCGAACGCATTGTCTTGGTTGGCGTCATATTTGATGGTCACGATGAAAGCGAAACCGAAGAAAGCCTCGATGAATTGGCTCAGCTCATCGACACTGCAGGCGCGGTCGAGGTTGCGCGCATGACGCAGCGTCGTGATTCACCCGACTCCACATTTTTCATTGGCAAGGGCAAAGCACAAGAACTGAAAGAACTCTGTTTGGCTGTCGACTCCGACACTGTCGTGTTTGATAACGAACTTACGCCTGGCCAGCAGTACAACCTCGAAAAATTGTTGGGTCGCACTGCAATCGATCGCACCGCAGTAATTCTCGACATCTTCGCGCAAAATGCACACACGCTTGAAGGCAAAGCCCAAGTTGAGTTGGCTCTATTGCGTTACAAGCTTCCTCGATTGCGTCGTGGCATCTCTGAGGCCATGTCGCAACAGGGTGCTGGCATTGGCAGCCGCGGTCCTGGTGAAACAAAACTCGAAGTCGATCGACGTCGCATTCAAGACAAGATCGCAAAACTTTCTCGCGACTTGGTTTATCTTGCAAATAATCGCCGCGAGCAAGCCAAAGGTCGTTCACGAAGCGGACTTGGTGCAGTGGCGATTGTTGGCTACACCAACGCAGGCAAGTCAACGTTGCTCAACCACCTCACCGACGCGGGTGTGTTGGTGGAGAACCGATTGTTTGCAACGCTCGATCCAACAACACGTCGACTTGCGTTGCCTGGTGGTGAGCCGGTGCTCGTGAGCGACACTGTCGGTTTTGTGCGCCGTCTTCCGCACGGTTTGGTCGAATCATTTAAGAGCACGCTCGAAGTTGCGGTGCTTGGCGACTTATTGATCCATGTTGTCGACTCGACGGCAGTCGACCCAGCAGGACAGATCTTGGCTGTACGTGAAGTGCTGACCGACATTGGTGCAGGCGATGTGCCAGAGCTATTGGTGTTTAACAAAGCCGACATGGCGCCCGACGTTGCAGAGCAGATGGTGGCAAGCCATCCGGGGTCGGTTGCTATTTCTGCGGTTACTGGCGCAGGAATTGACGATTTATTGCGTACTATCGGAGATCGCATGCGGGCCATTTCCGTGGTGGTGGAATTGCTCATTCCATACGACCGCGGAGACATCGTGGCTTCGGTGCATCGAGAAGGAGAAGTGGTGTCAGCAGCAAACGAAGAAAACGGCATGCGTATCCGTGCGCGATTGGGCGATGCATCGACTGGACGCTTGTCGCAATTTGTTGTTGACCAATCAGGAGATCAATCAGATAATCGAACGGTGGCTGCATCATGACGAGCGACTCTGCTGGCTTTATTCCACCTCCGTATCCGTACGACCGTCTCGATGTGTTTAAGACCGTTGCTGCAAAACATGCAGGCGGGATCATCGATCTGTCGGTGGGTGATCCATGTGACCCACCGAGTAAAGCAGTTATTGCCGCCCTTTCTACGTCCAATCTCGAGCGCGGTTACCCGCCATCTATTGGCATCGAACCATTGCGCAGTGCTGCACATACATGGATGCAACGAAGGTTTGATATTGACATCCCGTTGTCGCAAATAGCGGCTGCAGTTGGCAGTAAAGAATTCGTTGTAACGACGCCGCAGTGGATGAAGTTGCGCACGCCATCGCGCGACACCGTGTTGTTTCCTGCCGTGAGTTACCCAAGCTATGCAATGGGCGCGACGTTGTCGGGTTGCAGGCCTATTGCTGTGCCCATGACCGAATCGGGCGGCATCGACCTCACAAAGATCAGCCAAGACGACGCAAAGCGTGCACTGATGATTTGGATGAACTCGCCAAGCAACCCAACTGGCGCACTCGATGACATGGGCGCAGTTGTGGCCTGGGGTCGCAAACACGACGTTCCGGTTTTTAGCGATGAGTGTTACGTTGAGTTCACGTGGCAGGGCAAGTCGCGAACGGCTCTCGAATACGGCACGGAAGGCGTCGTCGCGTTGCATTCACTTTCCAAACGCTCAAACCTCGCCGGTTTACGTGTTGCGTTTTACACAGGTGACGCCGACATCGTGCATTACCTCAAAGAAGTGCGCAAGCATGCGGGTTTGATGGTGCCGGGGCCAGCGCAAGCAGCGGGAGTTGTGGCGCTGAATGATGATGCGAGTGTGAAAGTGCAGGCCAGCGTGTATCGCAAGCGCCTTGAGCGCACAGCGGATGTGTTGAGCAAGTGGTCAGGTCGTGCTATTGATTTGCCAGCAGGTGGTTTTTACTTGTGGTTCGATGCAAGTGATGGCTGGGAGTTTGCTGAACGCCTCGCAACCGAGGGTGGGGCTCTTGTGAGCCCTGGTGATTTTTACGGTGCTGGCGGATCAAACAATGTTCGTGTTGCAGTTGTGCAACCCGATGAGCGCATTGAGTTGATGGCCCAACGCCTCGGCGTCAGTTGAAATTAATTGCCTAATTTATAGGCGACGTAATACGGTGACGAGCTTGCCGTAGACCGAAACTTCATCGGTTTCAAACTTCATCGGCTTCATTGAAGAATTCGATGGCGTAAGTGTGATCGTGTTGCCGGTCTTGGCAAAAGTCTTGATGGTTGCTTCGTCACCTGGAATACCAGCGACCACGATGTCGCCGTTGTCGGCAGTTGTTTGCTGACGACACACAACAAAGTCGCCGTCCAAAATGCCAGCGTCAATCATCGAGTTGCCGCGAACACGCAACATAAACAATTCGCCGTCACCAGTGAAGTCCATTGGTAGGGGAACGAGCTCTTCGACATTTTCTTGTGCGAGCACGTTGACACCTGCAGCAACGTCACCCACAAGCGGAACGTGCTTGACTGGGCGCCTCTCCATTGCAACTCCACTGGATGCTTCATATCGAACTTCGATTGCGCGTGGCTTCGTTGGATCGCGATGCAGGTAGCCAAGTTTTTGCAGCGTGCCGAGATGGTTGTGCACGGTGGCCGATGAACTGAGGCCAACGGCTTCACCGATCTCGCGAACCGATGGGGGGTAGCCACGCTCGCGCATGTTCTTTTCGATGAAGTCGAGGATGCCGCGCTGGCGGTCGGTGAGCTGGGTGTGGGCGCTTACGGGGAGGGAAGTCATGGGTCCATCGTACGGGTGTTCGCCCCCAGAGTCAAACACCTGTTCGGCGAACAAATGTTCGTATTATCCACAACTTACGAACACCCGTTCGCTAGAGTGGTTTGTACGAGATTAAACACCCCCGAAACCCCTACAGACAAAGGAACCCCCCATGGCACTAGCACTGAACCACCAACCCCGCACCCGACAAAATGTTCGCCCTGCGCGGCACCTGTACCTCGTTCCCGAGCTTGACCCAACTCCAGTTGGGGCTTACCGCCCAGCCAGTCGGCCAGGTGCCCGTCCAGCCAGTCGTCCGGCTGCTCGCCCAGCAGCTCGACGGTCTGCCCAGCACCCATCATTTGCCACTACCGCGGCCAATACCCCTTCGGTTGCGACCTACCAGCGCCGTCGGCTTGTGGTGTTGGTTGCAACGATGCTTATTCTTGGTGTCGTTATCGCAGGCGTAATTGGCGCAACTGGCACGACGGCACAAGCCGATCAAGCTGTAGCGGGCCAATCAGTTGAACCTCGCACAGTTATCGCACAACCAGGCGACACGTTGTGGGCGATTGCAAAAAGGGTTGCCCCTCAAGCAAATATTTCAGATCTTGTCGATCAACTCGTGCGCATCAACGGCGATGCAATCGTTGCTGGTCAGCTCGTTCGTATTCCATAATTCGCAAATAACTCAATTTTCATTGATGAATTTGGTGTAATGTGCCAGAAGTGCATTGTCCAAGTTGTTCGTTTGACGACACCAAGGTGATCGATTCGCGTCTCTCTGAAGAAGGGGGCGCAATTCGTCGTCGTCGTAGTTGCACTCAATGCGGATATCGATTTACTACCTATGAGCGACTTGAAGAAGCAGCGCTCAACGTGGTCAAACGTGGTGGTGGCAAACAGCCTTTTGACCGACTCAAAATGATGACCGGCATCCAGGCCGCTGTAAAGGGTCGGCCGGTCAGCGACGAGATGATTATGGAAATTGCCGAGCGGATTGAGGATGCGTTGCGCCTTGAGGGTGGAGACGTCACCAGCAATCAGGTTGGACATGCCGTGCTCGAGCAATTGCGTTTGATCGATGAAGTTGCATACATGCGTTTTGCAAGTGTCTATAAAAACTTTGATGATGCTGCAGACTTCAAACGCGAACTTGCGTTACTTGAAAAGCACGCCAGTACTTCGCGCGCTTAGTTTCTATTTCGCGTATAGCGCAAAAATAAAAAGCCTTCTTCTTCAAGAATGTGCGACAACGTAAATCGATTCATAATTGGTGATGCCTCGCTGAGCAAGCGTGGTTCATTATTTGCCGCGATGTTTGGGCTGATGGTCAGATTGATCTCATCAACCAGATCGGCTTGTGCCATCGAAGCGTTCAGTCCTGGCCCGCCCTCAAGTTGAATGAAATTGCCATCCAGTTGACACATCGCAGCTGCAAAATCCACCGAACCCATGCCGGCACGAATACAGGTGACTGCCGGGTTGGAGGGCTCTGGGGCATCTTCAGGAATGATCAGAAACCCAGCCCCGCTGGTAAAGAGTGGCGTTGTTAGGTCAAGGTTTCCCGCGCGCGAAACTACCCCCACGCGTAAGTCTTTTCGTGACGGCGGGCCGTAGTCGTCGATGCGCACGGTCGAAGAACCAACCACAATGACGTCGGCGAGCGAACGCAGCCCCACGAGGATTGAGCGGTCGGCATCACCCGAGAGGGCACGCGAATTGCCTAAGACCACTGTTGATCCATCCAGGCTCATGACCATGCACAAGCCGATCATTGGTCGACTACCAGCGTTAGTCGTAATCCGCGATCGATCTATGCCATACGCCTCGCGCACAGAAATTTCTGCGCTGGGTGCGGGAAAAATGCGTCTCACAGAAAATCAAGCCTATTGGTGTGAGCGACTCTGTGTGGCACGATACAGGGATGTCAATTGTCGACCACGAGCGAGTTGTCTATCGAACGTGTCCGCTGTGCGAGGCAACGTGCGGGCTCGAGATCACTGTTAAAGGAGACAAAGTTTCGCGCATTCGTGGTGACCGCGACGACGTGTTTAGTCATGGGTTCATTTGTCCGAAGGGCAGCACACTCAAGCAACTGCACGAAGACCCAGATCGTTTGCGCAAACCACTCATCAAGCGCAATGGCGAACACGTAGAAGTTTCGTGGCAAGAAGCATGGGCCGAAGTTGAGCGCGGACTTATGGGTGTGATTAACACACACGGTCGTGGCTCGGTGGGCACATATGTTGGTAATCCAAATGCGCACAACCTTGCGCCGTTGTTGTACAACCGTGTCTGGATGCAGGCGATTGGAACAAAGCAGCGCTTCAGTGCATCGTCTGTCGATCAACTGCCCAAACAAGTTGCATCTGGATACATGTTTGGCACAGCATCATCTGTGGCGATTCCCGATCTGGATCGCACCGACTATGTGTTGATGCTCGGTGCAAACCCATACGCATCAAACGGAAGTTTGTGCACAGCTCCAGATTTTCCTGGTCGGCTTGAGGCACTGCGTGCACGCGGTGGAAAACTTGTTGTCGTAGATCCGCGTCGAAGCCGCACAGCAGAGGAAGCCGATGAATGGTTGGCGATTCGACCAAATGGTGATGCGTTGTTGTTGGCTGCAATTGCTCACACAATCCTTGCGAGTGGCAAAGCCGATGTGGGAGACCACGTGCGCGCACACATTGCAGGGTTCGATCAATTGTCGGGAGCACTCGCACCGTTTACGCCAGAAGCTATTGCGGATGCAAGTGGTATTGATGCAAAAACAATTCGCCGAATTGCTGGCGAACTGAGTGATGCACCCACCGCACTTGTTTACGGTCGTATCGGAACCACGACAGTCTCGTTTGGTACCACCGCGTCTTGGTTGGTCGATGTGATCAACACGATCACTGGCAATCTTGACAAGGCGGGTGGTGTGATGTTTCCGTTGCCCGCCGCAGGCAACCAAACAACGCGTGGCGAGTCGGGCAGAGGCAAGGGTTTTCGCATTGGGCACGGATATTCGCGTGTGCGTCAATCACCAGAAGCAATCGGCGAGTATCCGGTGTCAGTCATGGCCGAAGAAATGTTGACTCCTGGGGAAGGCCAGATCAGGGCCATGGTCACGGTGGCGGGAAACCCATTGTTGTCAACCCCCAATGGCGAGCAACTCGAAAAAGCATTTGAAAGTCTCGAGTTCATGGTTGCTGTCGATATTTATCTCAATGAAACGACTCGACATGCAAACGTAATTTTGCCGCCGCCATCGCACTTGGAGCGCAGTCATTACGACATGGTGTTCACTGCTTTTTCAATTCGTAACGTTGCCAATTTTTCTGAGGCTGTGTTCGAGCGCGACGCCGACCAACCAGATGAGTGGCAGATCTTGGCAAAACTCGCTGGTATTGCACAAGGTGCTGGGGCTGATGTTGAGCCTGCCGTAATTGATGAGTATGTTTTCGGTTCGCTGTTGAGCAATTTATTGAAAGACAAGTCTTCTCCAATACATGGGCGCAGCGAAGAAGAGATTCGTGAGCTTGTGGACGCAACGAAACTGAGTGGTCCAGAGCGCATTCTCGACACGTTGCTGCGCACAGGCCCGTACGGTGAAGCTTTCGGTGCAAACCCAAAGGGTGTCAACTTGCAAACGTTGCGCGACCAACCTCACGGCGTCGACTTCGGGCCGCTCGAGCCTCGAATTCCAGAAGTGCTGCGCACACCGAGCGGAAAAGTAGAACTTGCTCCGACAGAACTGCTCGCGGATTTAGATCGTTTAGAACAGGCAATGCACGTAGTCGATGCTGACGAGTTATTGCTCGTCGGTCGTCGTCACTTACGATCAAATAATTCGTGGATGCACAATGTCTCAGTGCTGGTGAAGGGCAAGGCACGCTGCACATTGCAGATGCATCCGGAAGATGCAATACGGGCCGGTGTTGTTGACGGTGGAAGTGCTCGCATTACAAGTCGCGTCGGAAGTGTTGTGGCAGTTGTGGAACTCACAAACGATATTCGTCCTCGAGTTGTGAGTCTCCCGCACGGATGGGGACACGGAGTGCGCGGAACGAAGATGACGATCGCAGCAGAACGCGCCGGTGTGAACTCAAATGTTTTGACTGACGAAGATCAAATGGATCCACTGTCGGGAACTTCGGTATTAAATGGCATTCCAGTAACAGTTGCAGCGGTTATCCACTCATAATCCGAGTTGTACACAACGCTGTCCACAGCATAATCCCCAGTAAAAACCTGAAAGTCACAGGGTTATCCACTTCCTCCACACAGGGGTATTGCCCTACAGTTCGAAGTGCATCTAGCAATGGCGCAACGCAACACGGCAGCTGTGAGACCGCAAGGTTTTGAACCTGTGAAAGGGGGGTGTGACGTTGCTAGATGTTTTTTAATATTTCTTTTTGATGTCATTTTTGAGGAGCCGCCAAACCGTTACAGAGCAAGGACAACAGGAGAGAGAAAAGTGCCCAAAATTCGAAGAGGGTAATTGACAGAAGGTAATTACAATGCTGTAATCAATCTCTACCAGTTGTGGGCAAATCTGCAGTGGGAGTGGTTTGGACACAACATCTAGTGGTCTCGAAAGGGACGCCAGATTTAGTGACGACTAGCTCTGATTGTAAATTTGCCCAGAGCCCGTAGTTATTGAGAAAAATCAGTTTTAAGTCGTTTTATTCACCAGTTGTTACGTACCAAAAATACAGAGAGAAGAAGTCAATATGTCAATCGCACCAGAGCGGCTCACCATCGGAATCGGCCGCAAGTTCACGACCGAAGGTGTACACCCCTACGACCAGATGGTCTGGGAGAAGCGCGATGCGCGCATCAACAACTGGAAAGA
>JAQCJO010000058.1 GCA_027592925.1 Actinomycetota bacterium
GAAATAGCGCCGGTAAAAAGCGAGAACAACAACCACGGAAGTTTGGTGGCAATGGTGATGCCCGAAATGAGGACTGGATCTCTGGTCAGTAGAGCGGCAAGTAGAGGAAACGCAGTAAGAAACATGCCATCACCGGTGCAGGATGACCACACCGAAAGAATGAGTAACCGAAAATCTTTGCCAAGTGAGCGTGGTTGACGCGACACCAGCTAGTTCATGCCTGCTGCGCTCATGGTCACGCTGAAAGACTCATCGTGAGTGCTGGGCTGTGGTGGCTTGGTGTGTTTACGAACAGCAAGAATGTAGGCCAGGGCAAATCGTCGTACGATGTGTCTATGGGCTCTCAGGTTGCAGTAATTACAGGTGGTGCGCAAGGCATAGGCAAACAAACTGCTCACGTGCTTAATGACCTGGGATGGTCGTTGGTGTTGCTCGACCTACAGGAAATTGACGTGACTATATATAACGATGCATTGTCGTTGGTGGGCGATATCACGAGCGAGGCATTTGTTCAATCGGCGGTGGACGCAACGATGAATCGCTTTGGTCGTATTGATGCACTCGTCAACAACGCAGGCATCTCATGTATCAGCGCTGCACTCGACACGCCGGTCGATCTGTATCGCAAAGTGATCGATGTCAACCTTGTTGCACCATTTTTACTCGCAAAGGCATTTGGCAAAGTGATGGTTGATGCGGGTAGTGGTGCGGTGGTCAACGTTGCATCAGTTGCTGGCATGCAAGGTGTTGCCGACAGGTCTGCATATAACGCGAGCAAACACGGGCTCATCGGCTTAACGCGCACTCTTGCTGTTGAGTGGGGAGCGAAAGGTGTTCGCGTGAATGCGGTTTGTCCGGGCTGGGTCAAAACCGAAATGGATCACAAAGATCAAGCAGGCGGAAGTTACTCGGACCAGGACATCACTAATCATGTTCCGATGGGCAGATTTGCACGACCTGACGACATTGCTCAAGCCATTGCATGGTTGTGCGACGCAAACAAGTCGGGTTTTGTCAACGGAATTTCGCTGCCAGTCGACGGTGGTTGGACGGCTGACGGATCGTGGCAGTCGTTGCGACTTCGTCACCGTGATGCATAGCAATTAGATTTATCGAAATAGGGGGATGCGATGAGGGGCAGATTTGAAAACGGTTTTGATGGGCGAGTCGCTGTAGTCACCGGTGGTGGCACGGGCATGGGTCGTGAGATGGTGTTGCAACTCACGGCTGACGGTTGTGATGTCGCAACGTGTGACATCAGTGAAGAGAACCTGGCCGAGACTGCCGCGTTGTGCGCGGTAGCTGGCAACAAGGGTCAACTGATTACACATATTGCTGACGTCTCTGAGGAGTCTGATGTATTGGCATTTCGCGATGTGGTTGGGCGTTGGCGCCAACATGTCAACCTGCTGTTCAATAACGCAGGCATTGCGCAGGGCTACAGCTTTGTAACAGGCGAGCGCGCCGATTGGGACAAGACGTTTGCTGTGTGTTGGTTTGGTGTGTATTACAACACGCGAGCTTTTCTCGACTTGCTCATAGCCGCACCGGTTGCGCACATTGTTAACACCAGTTCGATTAACGGATTTTGGGCATCGATTGGACCTGCTCGTTCGCACACTGCATACAGCGCAGCCAAGTTTGCAGTGAAGGGTTTTACTGAGGCATTGATGACCGACTTGCGCCTCAACGCTCCTCATGTGCATGCGTCGGTGGTCATGCCCGGACACATTGGCACATCGATCATTTTGAATGCCAACAAAATCTTTGGTCGCGAACCAAAAGAGATGAGCGCTGAGCAGTTAGTGATCGAGCGTGAGCGTCTGACCAAGTTTGGTCTCGACGTGAGTGCGGCCAGTGATGAAGACCTGCGTGTTGGGCTGCAGGCACTTGCAGAGGGATTTAGGGATCAGGCTCCGATGACGGCCAAAGACGCAACCGCGGTGATTTTGGAAGCGGTACGTCGCGACAAATGGCGAATTCTGGTGGGCGACGATGCGCATATTTTGGACGAGATGGTGCGTCAAGACCCACAAGATGCGTACTCAATCGAGTTCTTCGACAAGCTCAATGAACGGGGAATCTTGATTGGGTTGACAGGTGGGCTTGCCGCTCAGCCACCAAAGACACCATAATCACGCTGTACAACCAACACGACTAGTGTTGATTACAACCACGAAAGAGGACACCATGGCTAACAAAGAACAAAAGAGCAACTCGAACAACAAAAAAGAAGCAAAGTTGTCGTTGAAAGAAAAGCGTTTGAAGAAGGCCGAAAAAAAGAAAGCCTAATCCGCCGACTTATTTCACTGAGTTTTTAGCCCTGAAGGCGTGCAGCAAGCATGGCCGCAATTTCTGGCGGCATAAAATTATTTTCCGTAGTTGTGTCTGCTTCAACAAGTTCTACTAAGCGGTTACACACGTCAACGGGGTCGAGTTGTCCTGTAGTGACCATCGAACCAACAATGCGCATCATTTCGGCCGCTGGTGCATTGACTGCCTTGTCATCAAACCACTCCCACATCGAGTTGGCCATACGGTCGTTGAAACCGGTGTTGTAAGGACCAGGGTTAATTAGCGTGACATCGATACCTTGACCGGCGATCTCTGCACGTAATGCCTTGCCCATTGCTTCGAGAGCGTGCTTGGTCATTGAGTATGGACCAAATGATGGCCCAGACATGACGCCAGCAACCGATGACATGATGATGATGCGACCACTGCCGCGCGCAACCATTTGGGGCAGTACTGCCTGAGTGACGGCGAGAGTGCCAAATACGTTGACTTCAAAAAGATGGCGCACGCGGTCGATGGGAACATCGGCTATCGGGCCAGTTTGTCCCGCACCTGCATTATTAATGAGTACATCGATCTTGAATTGTGCAACCTGAGCAATATCGGTGGCATTCGTAATGTCTAACTTGATGACCTGTAATTGGGGAGCTTCTTTGCCAAGTTCATTTGCCTGTTCTTGAGTCTCGGTTGTTGCGATTACTTGATGTCCCTTTACGGCGAGAGCCAGCGCAGTGCCTTTTCCAAAACCTGATCCTGCACCGGTGATAAGTACTGATTTGCCCATGAGAAGTTTTTCCTTGCGATCGTATTGCGAGTGAGGCTTGCGATATTGTTGCCGACTATGACACAACTTACGGTAATAGATGAAAGCGGTTCGCACTCATTTGGTCAGGTGGGTTTTGGCGAGTTGGGCGTGAGTTCTGATGACTTTGCTCGCGCCACTGGCTGGTCGCTGAAACCAGAAGGTTTGTGTAAGGGCGAGATTTGTGTGCCAGTGCGTGACACGGCTGCGATGAGTAATGGAGCACAAATCGATGTAGCCGAGTTCGCGCGCGTGACCGGACGCAACATGGTGATCGATGCTTCGCGCAATGTGATGGCTATGGGAGAACAGGCTTCAATTCGGGCTGCATCAATGGCGACGCTTGACGCACCTAATTTCACGTTGCCAGACATCAATGGCAATTTAGTTTCGCTGCGCGATTTCGCCAATCGCAAGAAGCTCATACTTGCCTGGTCGAGTTGGTGAGGCTGTCGCTACGAGCTGCCGGTCTGGCAGCAACTCGCAACTGAATTAGCAGATACTGGTTTCATCATCATTGCTGTTGCGCTCGATGCAGATGCGCAAGCAGTGAAGGAATGGGCAACCAAAGAGCCGTTGTCATACCCAGTGTTGATCGACGCTATGCACATCGTTGCCGACCTATACGGGATCGTCAATGTGCCAGCCGCATTATGGATAGACGAGAACGACAAAATTGTGCGACCAGCGGACAGCACGCCAGCCAGCGACATGTGGAGGTCGTTTAGTGGTGTTGACTCTGCTGTGCATCATGATTTGCTTCGTAGATGGGTTCGTCACAACGAGTTAACAATGGATGCCGACGCAGTGCGTTCGTTTCAGGTGCTGCCAACTAGTGAAGTGCAACAAGCCCGTTTGCATCGACGAATAGCGGTTTCATTGCACGAGAGTGGCGATGAATCCGGTGCGCTGGAACACATGGACAAAGCCGAGCAACTCGCGCCTCACGACTGGACAATAAGGCGCGGCAACATGCCGCTTCGAGGCGTTGATCCGTTTGGCGAAAAGTTTATGGAGTTCGTTGGCGAGTGGAGCGCAGCTGGAAGCCCGGGTTTCAAGCTGGGGACAGGACGAGAAACGAAGTAACGAGTGCCAAGTCTCCATAATGGGGGCTGCCTTCGTCATAGATCTGCACTTCGGTAAACGCTGGCGCACTAATGAGTTTGCTGTCCGTTGCTTTTTGCAATGCACTCTTAAAGCCTTTTGCGCCGAAGTGCTCTTTGTTAATGCCAACCACCATGAGACCACCTGGCCGAAGTGTGCTCAACACATTGATCAGCGCATCTGGCCCCAAGTGACCATGAGTAAACGTGCCAGCCGAAATCGCCACGTCGTATTGAGTATTGGAAAACGAAATTGGTTGAGTGAGATCGGCTTCGAAGAGTTGGCCATACACCGGCTTGGTGTCAACACGCAATTTTGTTGATGCAACATGAAGCATCTCGGGAGAGATGTCCACACCGTCAATGAGGCTTGCCTGAAGCAATTCACTCAAGCAGGTGCCAACAATGCCGGTGCCACATCCAATATCGAGAATTGCCAGTGGAGAGGATGCGTCGACTAGCGATGCGCAGATTGTGGCGATGCTTTGTGGGTAGATGTAGTCATTTTCTTGGGCAAATTCAGCGTCATAAGTCAAAGCCCAGATGCGATACAGATTGCGGCTATCTTCTGGCGTTTCAAGCGCGTACGCCTTCTGCAGATTGATGGATGGTTTGTTGTCGTCTCGCATGGTTCGGCCCCTACATAACCCTATGTGCTTTCGGTAGGCCAAGAGTAGGTCGGGTAATCTTGCTTCGTAAGTAGTAATCGCTTCGGGGGTTGTAAGTGAAAGTTCCACTGACTGTTGTTGACCATCTGCGCAGGGCAGAACAGGTGTATGGGCATCGAATCGCGTTCGTCGACGAGCCTGATCAGCCAGCAGAGTCGTGGGGCACAAAGACGTATGCAGAGATGGCCGCGCTTGCACGTGCGCAGGCTGCTGGGTTGGACGCTCTTGGCCTTGCGCAAGGCGCACGTGTTGCGATTGTGAGCCATAACAGCGCTCGATTGTTGACAAGTTTTTTCGGTGTAAGTGCTTATGGTCGCGTGTTGGCGCCAATCAATTTTCGGCTTGTTGCAGACGAGGTTGCCTACATTGTTGAGCATTGTGGTGCCGAAGTATTGCTGGTTGATCCAGAACTGGATGAAGCACTTGCTGGCGTAACAGCGAAGCATCGCTTTGTGATTGGAGCCGAGTCAGACAAGGTTCTCTACAAATTTGATACTGAGCCAAAGCAGTGGACGCCGAATGAAGATGTAACGGCAACGATCAATTACACCAGTGGCACGACTGCTCGGCCAAAGGGAGTGCAACTCACACATCGCAACTTGTGGCTCAACGCGGCAACGTTTGGTTGGCACATGGGTGTGGATGACAGGGAAACGTACTTGCACACATTGCCGCAGTTTCATTGCAATGGATGGGGAATGGTGTATGCAATAACTGCAATGGGTGGAAAGCACATCGTGTTGCGAAAAGTTGACGGTGGCGAGATTTTGAAGCGAGTAGACGAACACGAAGTGACCTTGATGTGTGGAGCACCCGCAGTTGCAAACGCAATTTTGGATGCAGCATCTTTGTGGAAGGGTGCGATACCAGGGCGTGATGCAACGCGCATCGTTGTTGCTGGTGCGCCACCACCAGCTCGAACCATCGAACGGATTGAGACCGAATTGGGTTGGACGTTTAATCAGTTGTACGGACTCACGGAGACAAGCCCATTGCTCACAGTCAATAGTCCTTCGCCTGAAACTGATGCGTTGTCGGCTGCAGACAGATCGGTTGTGCTGAGTGCCGCGGGTGTGCCGGCTTTGGGAGTAGAAACCAAGATTGATGAGACAGGCGAAGTGCTCGCGCGCAGCAATGTGGTGATGGAGGGTTACTGGGCACAACCAGAGGAAACCGCAAAAGCGATTGTTGACGGATGGTTTTGCACTGGTGACGGCGGCTCAATCGGCGAGTCACATGTGTTGACAATTGCTGACCGTAAGAAAGACGTGATTATCTCTGGCGGAGAGAATGTGAGTTCAATTGAAGTCGAAGGTGCGATCTTCTCGCATCCTGATGTCACGGAAGTTGCCGTGATTGGCGTGCCAGATGAGAAGTGGGGCGAATTGGTGATGGCGCTTGTCGTGAAGAAGCCTGAATCGACGCTGAGCGAGGCCGACTTGATTACCTATTCGAAAACAAAGTTGGCAGGGTACAAATGCCCGAAACGCATTGAGTTTCGAACAGAGTTGGCGCGCACTGCTACTGGCAAATTGCAGAAATTTAAACTGCGTGCACCATATTGGGAAGGATTCACTCGTCAAGTCAATTAGGACTGATGCCGAGATGGTCTAAAGACTCTGCGCTTAATGCCCAATTTTGTAACTAGCAGCATTGATTCGAGTGCGATTTTTGCAGACATCTTTGATGTTCCGAGCTCGCGATTGGCAAAACAAATGGGCGTCTCAACGATATGCAGTTGCCCATCTTCAGCACGCGTGATAATTGTGGAAAGAAACACGTATCCTTCGCCTGGCACATTTTCAATTTCGATTTTCGCTAGAGCCTGCGTCGTGTAACCCCGATAGCCAGTGGTGCAGTCGGTGGTGGATACCCGCAGGAGTGCGCGCGTGTAGAGGTTGCCCCACTTGGAAAGTGCAGTGCGGTACCAAGGCCAGTTGATGATTGACCCACCGGGGCAATAGCGCGAGCCAATTACAACATCGCAGCCGCTGTTGAGCAGTTCAAGGAAGGTGGGAATGATTGCTGGGTCGTGAGAGAAGTCGGCGTCCATGGTGATGACATGGGCAAATTGGCGGGAGAGCACATGCCGAAATCCCGTGCGGTACGCACTACCAAGACCACGCTCATTGGTGCGATGGATGACGTGCATGTTGCCAAGTTCGCGAGCCAAGTTGTCGGCGGCATCCCCTGATCCGTCTGGGCTGTTGTCGTCGACGATCAACACATGAATATGTGGTGTACTTGCACGCACTGCACGGATAAATCGGTCGATATTTTCAATCTCGTTATAGATAGGTAAAACCAACACACACTGACGAGGTTCGGAAGTTGGGCTCATACGACACCGTCAATCTAGTCTTGGATCGTGAATTGGCGCCGCGTGAATTTTGGGCTTGCAGTGTTTGCGCTGATGGCGGTGTGGTCGCTCATGACTCCGTTGTTCTCTGGACCAGATGAACCCTCAAACTTCGTGCGTTCTGCTGCAGTAGTGCGCGGCGAGTGGGTGGGTGACAATGTGTTGCCAGCTCCATTGAAGTCGTACTGGACAACGACGGTTGACATTGACCCACAGTTTGGTGCTGCAAACAATATTCCGTGGTGTTTTGCGCCCTACCCCGATCAACCCGGTTGCGGTTCACGTTTGGAAGAAACTCAAATAACTGATATTCCGGCCTGGACGAACATGGGTAGATATCCGATTGTCTCGTTTTTCATTTCGGGGATCGGAACGGTGTTTGGTGCACAGGATCTGTCGGTTCGCGCAGCTCGATTGATGATGAGTTTGGCTTGTGCGATGTTGATTGCTGTGTCGGTGGCTGCGATGAAAAGACGCGCTACTTCAAGTATTGGTGTGTTGCTAGCGATATTGCCAGGAACTGTGTTTTTGGCTTCAACCATGAATCCGAGTGCTCTCGAGATCTGTGCCGCCACAGCACTCTGGACGATTATGCCGTCGGTGGTTGCTCATGATCGCACACGTTTCGTTGTACTCGTTTTTGGTGTTGCTGGTGCTCTGCTTATCTTGACACGAGCTATAGGCCCAGTGCTGTATGTGTTAGTTATTGCTCTGAGTTATGTTGCAACCAAACAGCGACGACCACTGGTGGTGATAGCGCAGCAAGTGAGAAGTGCTTTGGCGATTCATGGGGTAGCGGTTTTGTTTGCTGGATGGTGGTACCTAAAAATTTATAGTTTCCAAATAAACAACGTGTTGTCCGAGGGTATTCCCAGCATCTCGCTGCGCAGCCAGATCGATCAAGCCGTTCGTCATATTCCGATGTTGCTCGATCAGGCAGTTGGCAACTTTGGCTGGCTGGATGCACCGATGCCAAGAGTTGCGTTGTACATCATCATGGCTCTCTACTGTGTTGTTCTCGCAATGGGCATTGTCGTTGGCTCGGCTGGTACGCGAATCGCAATGATTGCTCTTTGCCTAGTGACAATCCTTGTAGTCATTATTTTGGACGTCAACTACTACTCGATGTTGCGCTCATTCGGGGCACAGGGTCGGCACATCGTGCCGCTGCTCGTAGGTTTGCCGATCATCGCTGCTAGTTCGGTTGCTTGGAAACGTAATTGGGAAGTTGCTGCAGTCGGTCTTTGGGGACTTGTCATGGTCTGGGCGGGTTTAGGCGCATTGCGTCGTTACAGCGTTGGTATCAATGGCGATAATGCGATGGACATGTTTACCGATCGCGCATGGAATCCAGTTTTGGGTTTCTGGCCAACAGTGATGATGTTGATTTTTTCAACTCTGGCTGTGGTGTGTCTGTTTCCATACAGCAGACCGAGCGCCAAATAACTAGCATCATTTCTTATGAACTCATCCCCGCAAGTACTTGCTTTAACCGCTGTATGCATCGTTGCGATGATGGTGGCTCTGTGGATCGTGAGCCTGATTAAGAAAGATGCATCAATAGTCGACATTTTTTGGGGACTCGGTTTTGTGATGGTCGGCTGGGCTTCATGGCAATTGTCTGATGCCAATTCGCAGCGTGGAACAGTGCTCGCAGTGCTCACCACCTTGTGGGGAGTACGCCTAGGTGGATATTTGTGGTGGCGTAATCATGGCAAAGGCGAAGACTTTCGCTATCAGGCAATGCGTAAGCACTATGGCTCAAAGTTTGCATTGAAGAGTTTGTTTATTGTGTTCGGCTTGCAAGGTGTGTTGATGTGGATTGTTTCGTTGCCAGTTCAATTGGGGCAGATGACCAACGACGCGAAGATTGGCGTAGTCGGATTTATCGGTATCGCCGTGTGGGCTGTTGGCTTTCTCTTCGAATCAGTTGGAGATATTCAGTTGGCACGATTCAAGTCGAACAGTGCCAATGCCGGAAAAGTCATGGACAGGGGTTTGTGGAAATTTACGCGACACCCAAACTACTTTGGTGACGCATGCGCTTGGTGGGGCATAGCTCTCATCGCGGCTGAAGCTCGAATTGGTTTGTTCGGGATCATTGGCGCACTAGTAATGAATATCTTGCTCTTGAAATATTCTGGTGTACCAATTCTTGAGAAGTCAATCAACAAGCGCCGACCTGGTTACGAGGAGTATCAGCGACGCACAAGCTCGTTTGTACCGAGGATGCCTAAAAAATAGCGTTTAGGAGTTTTTGCCGCGCAGCTTGTTCCACGCGCCAAACGAATCGAGTGACGCGATTGTTGATCCCATCGA
>JAQCJO010000059.1 GCA_027592925.1 Actinomycetota bacterium
CCGTGCTTGTGTGTACTGCACAAACCTCGAGTTTCGTTTGCTCACGATTTTGCAGAGCAATGATTAATCCGTTGCGCGTCCACTGAACACTGGTGAGGTATTCAAGTTGCGATTGCTGCCATTGCACATCAACGCGCAAAAAGTTATCCGCGTGATCGACGCTGAACAAATGCAATGAAACATCTGCATTGTTGGTGCCAGCAAATGGGTAACGATGTGGTCGTGGTTGGGTCATCGGGTTGGCTGGATCACCAATCCATGTCATGGCAACGGGCGAGTTGTCTACCCGACACGCCGCTATTGCAGTGCTGTCCGGAGACCACCAATAACCGCGCTGTCGGCCCATCTCTTCTGCGGCAACAAACTCGGCTTGACCCCAAGTGATGTCGTTATTGGGTGCAGCCTCTGCTGCGATAATTGTTTCGGCACCAGTAATGTCGCAGACACACAATTTTCCATCGCGCACGTAAGCAATGTGTCTTCCATTTGGGCTCAGTCGTGGATCAAAGATTGCATCTGAAGTTTCTATTTTGTGAGTGACTGCCGTAACGAGGTTGGTAACAAAGAGTTGCCCTGCAACGCAATATGCAGCATTGAGTACCTGATCGTCGCACGAGTAACTCACGATTCCCGATGCACCTTCGCGGGCGCGTTCGCGTCGCGCTTGCTCGGCCGACGTATCTAATTTTGGGTCGGTATTACTTGAGTGTTGCGCGTGCATGTCGGCAACACAGGTTTCCGTCGACGTGACTACGTCCAATACATACAGTGAGTTCACTGCATCAGAACCACCGAGCGACCAACAAAAAACTATGCGTGCGCCATCGGGTGACACAACGATGTTGCGTGGTTCGCCAAGTGTGAGTCGCTGTGTGCGAGCAAACTGTCGCGGAAATGTATCAGACACTGTTTCGGACTCTGTTTTAGACACTGATTGCGCCGGTTTCGTCGAGCGTGACGGTTTTTCCAACCCACTCGTTTTCACACATGTCCGTGCCAAGTTGTGTGTTGTCGCTCGTTGCCCATGCTCTGCGACCATCGGCCAGAAGTACTGATGCGCGCACTTTCTCGGCAGCGCCATCACGATCATGCATCACGCTGTATGCCTCAACAGTCGCTGCACCCTTGGCCTCAAGTGCTGTTGCTACGGCGCGTCGAGGAGTTTCATCCACTTCGTTTTGTGGCGACTCATACCTAAAGCCATGAAGAGGCGGCGTTGTGGCATACACACCAAACGCATGCTTGGTTGCATAACCACCATTGGCCCACACCAAACCGGTTTCTTGTGGTTTTTCGCGCAGTGTTGTCATCGTCGTAGCAATTGCGTGCATTACGTAGTTGTTAAATGGGCCGCCAGCAAACGAGAGTCCACCTGTGCAGGTGAGTTGTCTGTCGAGCGAAACACCAAGTGATTCCGCGCCAAGTTGCACAGCAGATGGGAAACATGAATAGAGATCGAGATTCTCAATTTCATCAATCGATTTTTCGGCAAGCGCCAGTACGCGTTGACCACCGATGCGTATCGCAGGTGTGTCAGTAAATGAATAGCGATGTGAAACAAAGTTGTGTTCGTGGCAGTCGGTTCCTGCGTGCAGAAATATCCATTTGTCACGAGCAATGCCCAGTGCTTCAGCACGCTCGACAGAGCACATCACGAGTGCTGCTGCCATGTCGACATCATTATTTGAGTTCATCAACTTTGTGTACGGAAAGCCGATCATTCGGTTGTCGGGTGTTGGTGTACGTATTTCTTGAGCGGTGTAACTCTGTTGAATCCACGCATGAGGGTTTGTCGCTGCAACATCGCTAAAGCGTGACCATAATTCGCTGATGTACTTTTGGTGATCGGCAACAGTTCGTTTGTCGCGGTAACGCAATGCAGTTTCAAACATTGGGTAGATCTCGATTGGCAGCATGATCTTGTGAGCCAATTCAATTTCATGGTTCATCACCAGGTCTTCGCCGAGGACAGTCGGTGCTAAACCGCCTTGCGGTTCCATCCATGGCAATGTCATTTGTGCGGCGCGAGCTCGACGCCGAGATCTAAATGATTCTCCACCGGTTAGCACAATCATCTGAGCGCCATCGTCGCGTATCTGCAGTGCAGCGCTATTGACCAAGTATTGGGGCATATTGCCGCCATGGGGTGTGAGTCCATATTCGTTGGCGCTGATTTCAAGCATGGATGCAATATCGCGAGCGGGGTTGGTGTTTCGTGTCGACAACGAGCGAACCACGCGTATGGCATCAATTGTTGTGGCGTTTTGTATTCCTGCGTCGGCAAGTGCTGCACGTACTGCTTGTGCCATTAATTCGATTGGGCCTGCAGCACTCTCATGATTGTCTATATGTTGTGCGACCTGTGCTTGCCCGACAAGGATCGGAGTGCGTGGGTCGATCTTGTTTTGGCCAGATGTCACTCGGTCAACTGTATATATCTAGAGAAATAAGCAAAGTATTGGTTGGGTTGCTCGTGATCTAGGATCGTGCGCAGTGAATAGCCCACAGATACGCACGATTGCAATTGGTTCTGACCATGCGGGTTTCGAACTCAAGGCATATCTGGTCGGGGTTTTGACAAAGGCTGGTCACAAAGTTGACGACCACGGCACACATTCCACCGACTCGATTGACTACCCACCAATTTGTGCAGCGGTGGGCCGTGCAGTGCGAGATGGCAAAGCCGACATGGGCATTGTGTTGGGTGGAAGCGGACAGGGCGAGCAAATTGCAGCCAACAAAGTGCGCGGAGTTCGCGCTGCACTATGTAATGACATATACCTTGCAGAGATGGCGCGCTCACATAACAACGCCAACGTGTTGTCGATGGGTGGGCGAGTGGTTACGTTTGAACTTGCAGAGCAAATTTTGCACACATTTCTCACGACACCTTTCGAGGGTGGTCGACACGAACGACGAGTCGCACAATTAACCGAAATCGAAAAACAAGAAGGAAACCGATAATGCCTTGGCCATCTACAACATCACGAGATACTGAAACTTTTGGATACATCGACGAAGAACGTGGTCGACAAATCACTGGTTTGCAATTAATCGCCAGTGAAAACTTCACGTCGCCAGATGTAATGGCCGCAACCGGCTCAGTGCTCACCAATAAATATGCAGAGGGCTACCCATCAAAGCGTTACTACGGTGGCAATGCGGTTGTTGACAAGATCGAGGCACTTGCTATTGAGCGTGTTAAAAAACTCTTCGGCGCCGATCACGCAAACGTACAACCGCACTCTGGCGCAAGTGCCAACATGGCCGTGTATTTAGGACTCTTGAATCCTGGCGACACTGTTTTGGGTCTGAGCCTCGATCACGGTGGTCACCTCACTCACGGGTCTCCAGTTAATGCCAGCGGAATTTTGTATAACTTCAAATCGTTTCGTGTGGGTGACACCGATGAGCGGCTCGATTTTGGGCAAATTCGCGAGATGGCACTCGAGCATCGTCCAAAAATGATTGTCGCCGGCACAACGTCGTATCCACGCCGACTAGAGCCAGAGCCGTTTAAAGCAATTGCTGATGAAGTTGGCGCATTGATGATGTTTGATATCGCGCACATTGCTGGTTTGGTCGCTGGTGGTGCACATCCAAACCCAGTGCCGTTCGCCGATGTCGTGACGTTTACAACTCACAAAACATTGCGTGGCCCTCGCGGTGGCTGCATTCTTTCTTCTGCAGCACATGCAGCGGCCATTGATAAAGCAGTGTTTCCTGGCAGCCAGGGCGGCCCGCTCGAGCATGCAGTTGCCGCAAAAGCTGTTGCTTTTCATGAAGCTATGCAACCGAGTTTCAAGGTATATGCACAGCAGATCATCACCAACGCATCGGCCCTCGCGGAAGCATTAGCGCATCAGGGTTTCAGACTTGTCTCTGGTGGGACTGATACACACATGATGGTTGTTGACTTGCGACCGTTTGACAGTGAACTCACTGGCAAAGAAGCACAGTTGGTGCTCGACCAAGCCGGTATCACTCTGAATAAAAACAACATTCCGAATGACCCGCGCAGTCCGTTCGTTACATCTGGTGTGCGCATCGGTGTTCCGTCGGTAACAACGCAGGGAATGACCCAAACCGAGATGCCATTGATTGCGGAATACATTGCAACAACACTGCGTGGTCGTAACGACCCTGCCATTGTTGCTGAAGTGCGAGCAAAAGTTGCCGCATTGTGCGCCAAGTTTCCGGTGTATCCAACTGTCAAGAAATAATCTGTGATTGACCTCAACGGCTACCTGATTGTTGGAGGGTGTGCCGCTGTAGTGACTGCAGTAACGACCCCAGTCGTAGCAATTGTTGCTCGTAAACAAGATTGGATGGCAGAGCCGGATGAACGTCGCTCACATCCGGCTCCGACACCAGACGTCGGTGGTATTGCATTTTTTGTTGGGTTGCTCGCGTCGCTGCTACTTGCTTCGCAGATGGATCGTTTTTCTGGGTTGTTTCAAAATAACTCGGAATTAATCGGTGTGCTCATTGCGGCAGTCGTGATTTTCGTTCTCGGAATTTTTGACGACATTCGTGAAGTTTCTGCACCGATGAAAGTCACTGGGGTAGTGGTCGCAGCACTTGTACTTGTTTATTTTGGCGTCACCATGTTTTTCTTTCGCGTTCCATTTCTAGACGTGTTCATATTGCCCAACGACTGGATTCCGTTGTTCACCGTGTTTTGGTTATTGGGAATGACGCAGTCAATCAACTTGATTGATGGGCTCGATGGTCTTGCTGGTGGCATTGTTGCGATCGCTGCAGCATCGTTCTTTGTTTACAGCAAACATCTTGGTGACGTTGGCTTGTTGTCCGAACCAAACATTGGTCCACTAATCGCCATCATCACGCTGGGTATTTGTCTTGGGTTTTTACCGTTCAATTTCAACCCAGCACGCATTTTCATGGGCGACTCTGGCGCGCTCATGCTCGGACTCTTGATGGCTGTTTCTACAAGCGTTGTCGGTGGTCGTGCCGATCCACAATCACAAAACTTCAGTGGCCAGACGTATTTCTTTGTTGCGCCACTATTCATTCCGCTGCTGATCCTTGGAGTGCCAATTATTGATGTGATCTTTGCCATATTCAGGCGCACACTGAGTGGCAAGGGCCTCGCCACAGCCGATCGCGGACACTTGCACCACCGTTTGATCGCGCTCGGTCACGGCCCGCGTAGATCGGTCGTCATTCTGTGGCTCTGGACTGGTCTGTTGTCGGCGTTTGCTCTATACCCAGCACTTACCAATAAAAACCCAAATCTGTGGCTGGTTTTGCTGGCAGCGGTCTTGCTCGTTGGTTTCACGATTTTTCACCCTCAGCTGGTGCATCATCGCGAGTCAGCGTCAACTGAATAACAGTCATCTCGTACGCACAATTGCACGATCAATTTGGTCGCAAGTCCATATTCCGTATAGATTGTTCAGCAATTCACAAAGTATCCCGCTGTCATTACTCAAAGGAATCATTGCCCGTGAAAGTGAAAAGCCCCGCCGAAATCTTGCGCCCAAAAAGCGACGTAACGATGATTGGCTCGGATGACTCCATGACGAAGGGAATCGAGATCGCCGGCACAGTGTTGGTGCTGTTCGCGATTGGATTCTTTGTTGATCGATGGCTCGGAACTGCGCCAGTGTTTATGGTTCTGTTGACGATCATTGCGATGATTGTGCAATTCATCAAGATGTATTACGTCTATTCGGCGCAGATGGAAACGAAAGAGCGTCAACGCGCAGCCATGCCGACCGCGCATCAACAAGAGGCTGCGGCAACATGAACCAAGTTGACTCCATCTCGATTCTTGCGATGCGCGATACTGGACCTGCTCCTGAAGCAGCCATTACTCGTGATTTGGTAAAGCACGGCCTGATCGCAGCTCCTGTACTCATCGGCGGAAGCGCGGCCATTTGGGGGTCCAATGGCGCTTTGTCTTGTGGATACGGGGTTCTGATTGTGCTGGCTAACTTCAGCATTGCTGCGCTTTTGGTCACACGTGCTGCTCGGATCTCGTACGCCTTGATGATGGCCGCAACCTTATTTGGCTATATTTTCCGACTCGCATTGGTTTCTGCAGCAATATTTTTTGTGCGTAATCTTTCGTGGGTCGAGTTGCTCCCTTTAGGCCTGACAATTATTATTTCGCATATCGGTTTGTTGTTCTGGGAATTACGCTATGTTTCTTTGACTCTTGCATTCCCGGGTCTCAAGCCCAAACTTAAAAATTCGCAATCAACCTTCTCCACCTCAGACGAAAGCACTGTTAAACCATGATGAGCAACGTCATTGCCTTTGAGTTTCCACCGATCAATGAACTGCTTCGTTGGAAAGATGTGTGGGCTGCAGGCAGTCTCAACAAAGTTGGTCTGATCGCAGTCGCATCAGCACTTATCGGAATCTTTATTTTCATGTCGGCGGCGCAAAAGAACCCAAAAGTTGCACCTACAGGCACGCGCAACCTGGCTGAAGTTGCTGTTGAGTTCATTGAAGACAACATCATCATGCAGACAATGGGTCGAGATGGTCTTGGATGGACACCGTTCTTGTTGACATTGTTTGTGTTTATTTACTTGTGCAACCTGCCTGGCATTATTCCGTTACTCCAGATGCCAGCAACTGCGCGTATGGCGATCCCAATGTTTCTCGCTGTGTTGGTGTGGGTCATTTTCAACTTCTCCGGAATCAAACACCAAGGTTTCTTTACATACTTCAAGAATGTGCTGTTTCCTCCAGGCGTTCCAAAAGCGCTCTACATCTTGGTGACGCCAATCGAGTTCATTTCAACATTGATTGTTCGTCCGTTCTCGATGGCAGTTCGACTTTTTGCCAACATGCTTGCAGGTCACTTACTTCTCGTGATTTTTGCCCTGCTATCAGAAGCCCTTTTGCAGGCACGTGACAAGATCCTGATTCCTGTCGGCATCTTGCCCTTATTCATGTTGTTGTTCCTCACCGCATTTGAAGTGTTGGTCGGTTTCTTGCAGGCCTATATCTTCACGATTCTTGCGGCGGTTTACATCGCAGGCGCAACACATCCAGAGCATTAAGAGCAAAGTTTCAGCAAAAATAACTATCCAACAAATCAACTACATATAGGAGAAAATACAATGGAAGCACTAGCACGGATCGCAAAGGCAGCAGCAGCTGCCGGCGCATCAGCAGCTGACGCCAAGAACAATGCGGCAGCCGGTTCTGCAGGTTTCGCTTACGGCCTCGCCGCAATCGGACCAGGAATTGGTATCGGTCTTATTTTCGGATCAGCAATCGAGTCAATGGCACGTCAGCCAGAGTCGGCTGGCATGGTTCGCACCACCATGTTCTTGGGAATTGCATTTACCGAAGCGCTCGCGCTCATCGGCTTCGTCGTCTTCATTCTTCTGAAGTACGCCTGAGCAATGATCGTCCACGTAACAACGTGGCATGGTGAGCTTGTACAGGTTCGCGTAGCCACAGAAGAGCAAACTGACTCTGCTGCGTCTACATCCGAAGCAGCAACATCAGCCCCTAACCCGATTGCCCCTGAACCCAAGGAATTGCTTTGGGGAGCAGGATCATTCCTGGTCTTTTTGGTGTTGATGCGTTTGTACATGTTTCCAAAGATCAAGAAGGGAATGGATGCTCGCTACAACGGAATCCGTGAAGACCTTGAGCAAGCTGACGCAACTCGTCTTGCTGCAAAAAGCGATGTGGCTGCATATGAGGCTGCGCTTGTTGGAGTGCGCGCCGAAGCTGCGGCCCGAGTCGACAAGGCCCGTCAAACACTCGACCAAGAGCGCACTGCGTTAATGGCTGATGCAACAGCGCGCAACGGAGTAAAGCGCCAGGCTGCCGAAGCCGAGATCAGTGCTGCACGAGTTGCGGTGCGAGACCAAGTTGCCGCAGCAGTTGCCTCGGTTACAGATCGCACGGCGCAACTTGCGGTTGGCAAAAAGCCAGACGCGAGTGTTGTCGCCCAAGCAGTGCAACAAGCAATGCAAACCGGAGGACGTTCATGATTGCGCAATTAGTTGGGTTGTTAGCGAGTGAAGACCCAAACGTCACTCATCACTGGTTATTCCCAGAGACAGCCGAAATTATTTATGGTGGTTTGTCGTCGGTAGTCGTTATTGGTGGACTGATCAAGTTGGCAGGTCCAATGGCCAAAAAAGCGATGAATGGTCGGACTGCAAAAATTCAGAAGCAATTGGACGATGCAGCAAACGCACTCACCACGTCTTCGACAGAGGCAGTTGGTATTCGTGCAGCACTTGGCGATATTGCAGGTGAGCGCGCTCGCATGTTGGCAGAAGCCGACACTCAGGCCGCGGCATTGTTGGCCGATGGTCGTGCCCGTATTGCGACGGAAGTTGCAGAGTTGGAAGCTAAGGCAGCATTAGATCTCAATGCAGCCCGCGGTCGCTCAAGCGATGAGCTACGCGCCGAAATCGCCATGCTTGCTTCGATTGCTACACCGATCGTGGTGCAAGCAACTCTCAATGATCAAACCAAAAACGAATTGATCGAGTCATTCATCTCAAGTGTGGGAGCGGGCCGATGAGCACAGTAAAAATTGAGGCATACGCAACCGCATTGTTTGAGATTGCTCAAGCCGACGGCACGCTTGCACTTGTTGAAGACGAATTGTTTCGTGTTGCTCGTGCATTTGAGTCAAACGAGCAATTGCGCAACACGTTGAGTGATGCAACAATTCCGGCCGATCGCCGTCAGCAAGTTGCAGAGCAACTTCTTGGTGCCAAGGCATCCAACACCACAACACAGCTTGTGTCATTGGTGGTTGGTAGCGGCCAAGTGCGCGACTTGCCAGCAATTGTCGACTCGCTTGTTAAGCGCGCGTCGAGCGAGAAGCAACAAGAAGTCGCTGAAGTTCGCAGCGCAGTTGCACTGAGCGACGACCAAAAGACTCGTCTCACTGCAGCCCTCACCAAAGTGACGGGCAAACCAGTAAATCTCAAAGTTGTCATCGACCCAAGCGTGTTGGGTGGCTTGGTTGCAGTAGTTGGTGACGAAGTCATTGACGACACCGTGCGCACTCGTCTCGACCAGTTGAAGACCCGAATCTGATTTCGTTCTGAAAGGACAAAAACATGGCTGAATTAACACTCTCCGCAAGTGACATTGCGGCAGCGATTACCAAAGGACTCGATGGCTACAAGCCATCCACCGAAGCACGCACTGTTGGTCGCGTGACCGAAGTGGGTGACGGTATTGCTCGCGTCAGCGGCTTGCCAGATTGCGCCGTTAATGAGTTGCTCGAGTTTGAAGGTGGCGTTGTGGGCTTGGCCCTCAACTTGGACGAAGACTCCATCGGTGCTGTTGTGCTCGGTGAAGCATTCTCGATTGAAGAAGGTCAACCAGTAAAAGCAACCGGTCGCATTTTGTCGGTGCCAGTTGGTGACGCAATGTTGGGTCGCGTTGTCAACGCTCTTGGCACGCCAATCGACGGCA
>JAQCJO010000060.1 GCA_027592925.1 Actinomycetota bacterium
GCAATGTTGAGGTACTGACCTCAGATATCAGGTATTTAACAGAGGGCTGAGTTTGCGGTCGAGGTATTTGTAGAAGTCGAGAAGCGGACCTTCAAAATTGGATGACGAGAGAGCGCCAACCTGGTGACTCTGCGACTTGAGTCCTTTGGACATTTTGAAAAGGACATCTCGGTCTTCGGCATTTGGGGGAAGGGCCCCGAACCCGTTGGTGGCATATAGATGTCGGCTGCAAGTTGTATGCCATCTCTGACTCTTATTGCGAGGCGAGAGAATTGCATAATCCAAATCTACAATAGAAGTCATGTTGGAGAAATCGCTCAATCGTGCTGCCTACGTGGATGGGGAGAATTGGGCTATTGAAAAGCACAAGGTGTTTGCATCCAACTGGTTTTGCATTGGTCGACAAGACGAAGTTGGGTCTACTAGTGGAAGTTACAAACTTGTTGACTTGCAGGGCGAGCAGGTGCTTGTGGTGCGCGGGGCAGATTCGTCACTGCGTGCCTTTGTCAACATGTGCCGTCATCGTGGCACAGAGTTGGTTGACTCAACAGACACGAGTGCATCTGTGGGTTGCTTTGGTGCATTGATTCGCTGTCCGTATCACAACTGGACATACAACACTGATGGATCGTTGCGTGGTACTCCACATCTTGCCGACATTGATTACGAGTCAAGCGGGTTGCTGCAACTCGACTTAGAGGTGTGGGGTGGTTTTGTATTTATCCGCCAGCACGACGGAGAAGAATCGTTGCTCGATTCGATTGGCGAAATTTCAACCCGTGTCAGCAATTACCCACTGTCCGAACTCGTGATCGGGAAGACCATCACGTATGAAGTTGGGGCCAATTGGAAAGTGCTGGAAGAAAACTACAACGAGTGCTATCACTGCGGCCCTGTGCACCCAGAGTTATGTGATCTAGTGCCGTCATTTCGTGCAGGGGGAGCATCGGATTTGAATTGGGACGACGGGATTGCCCATCGCGAAGGCGCCTACACGTTTACTTCATCCGGCACTACGTTGCGCAAGCCATTTGCTGGTCTGTCGGATGCCGAATTGGTGAACCACAAAGGCGAGTTGGTGTATCCAAACTTGTTCTTGTCACTGTCGTGTGATCATGTGGCATCTTTTGTGCTGTGGCCGAAGGGTCCGGCACACACGACAATCGTGTGCAACTTTTTGTTTCACCCAAGCGAAGTCGCCAAACCCGACTTTGATCCGAGTGATGCCGCAGATTTTTGGGACGTCGTCAATCTGCAAGATTGGGCTATTTGTGAGCGTGTACAACGGGGCATGATGTCCAAATTCTTTACGCAAGGATTGTTTGCACCTATGGAGACTACGAGCCTGGATATTCGTGAGTGGTGGAAAAAGCAGATGGGAAAATAGTGAAGGTTGCAGAGTGACTCAGGTCCGAACGGTCGACCATGTCGTTGTCGGTCTCGGTGGGCTGGGTGCAGGTGCTGCCTACTGGTTGGCAAAACTTGGTCAAGATGCTGGGCGAAATGAAGTCATCGTTGGATTAGAGCAATTTGAACTTGGGCACGACAAGGGTGCGAGTCGCGATCATTCGCGAATCATTCGCCATTCGTATCACACACCCGAATATGTGAAATTGGCTGCAGAGGCTTACGAGACATGGGACGCAGTTGCCGCCGAGGCTGGCGAAGAACTTGTTGTGCGCACGGGTGGAATAGATATTTTTCCAGAGGGCTCTGTGATTCCGATCAGCGACTACACGTCGAGCCTCGCGGCGAACAACATTCCGTTCGAAGTTTTGGATGCGCACGAAACGATGTCACGGTTTCCTCAATTCACTGTGGAGAGCGGCGTTCGGGTTCTGTTTCAGAAAGACACGGGTATTGCTCCGGCATCCAAAGGCACAGATGCACATCATCGTTTGGCAGCGGCTCGCGGTGTTGAGTTGCGCGCAGGGGTCTCGGTAAATCGAATTGAAAGTGATGGTGTTGGAGACTTGGCAGTAGTGACGGACGATTGCACCTACCAAACTGGCTCTGTCATCATCTGCACTGATGGCTGGACTAATGAATTGATTGAATCTCTTGGAGTTCACATTCCACTCGAGGTGACACGTGAGCAAGTGGTCTATTACCCAAGCACGCCTCAATCACTTTCCCAATTTTCAATTGGCGCATTCCCGGTTTGGATTTGGATGGACGACCCCTCGTACTACGGGTTTCCAATTTATGGCGACATGAGTGCGGTCAAGGCCGCAGAAGATGTTGGCGGTCAACCCACGACTGCGCGCACACGCAGTTTTGATACTGACGAAGGTGCTCTTAAGCGCCTCACAGATTTTCTTGGCCACACAATCCCCGACATGCTTGGAGATGTGAAGCCAAGAGTGAAGACATGTCTGTACACGCTCACTCGAGACCGAGACTTTGTGCTTGACACCGTGCCAGGGCATCCTGGGCTACAGGTGGGCCTCGGTTCTGCTCATGGTTTCAAGTTTGCATCCTGGTTTGGTCGGGCACTTGCTGAACGTGCCATCTTGGGTAAGACACGCAGTAATGTCTCTCCGTTTCGCTTTGACCGACCCGCGATCACTGATCCGAGTTACAAAGCCAACTACATGCAGTAGTGGGTAAATCTGATACAACTATGCGATGCCTGATTACCTGAGCGCGTACGCAGAATCGCAACCCAACAAACCAGCGGTTATCGACGACAGGCCAAATGGCTCAGTGCGAACACTGAACTGGAAACAACTGAACGAGGAATCGAATCGACTCGCGCATGTGTTGATTGAAACCGGCAATGCACAGCCCGGCAACAAAGTGTTGTGGTGCGGACAAAACTCAATTGGTGTAGTTGTGATGATCGGCGCGGCGCGCAAACTTGGTGTGACTGCTGTGCCGCTGAACTATCGCTTGTCGGACGACGAGTCGGCTTACGTAACTGATCACTGTGACGCGACTGTGGTATTTGTGGATGCCGATAATGCCGCAACGTTTGAGCGCATTCGGTCACAAATCCCGAAAGTCAAAACAATCTTGGTGTACGGCGGCAAGGCTCTGGATGGAATGTTGAGCGCAGATGACTTGATGGCTGCTGCATCAACTGATGAGCCAGTGATCTCGGACGATCGCGCACCTGGCGCGACGATGATTTACACATCGGGAACGACAGGTAAGCCAAAAGGTGCACTGCGTACATCGCCCGCAAACATGGAGCAGGGAATTGCGTTGATCGGTCTGCTTGGAGCGCACCCCGGCGACGTGTATCTGACAACTGGTCCGATTTATCACAGCGGTCCCGGCGGGTTTATGGCAACTGGGCTGGCGATGGGTCAAACAGTTGTGGTGCAGCGCAAGTTTGATCCGCTCGATTGGTTGCGACTTGTCGACAAGTACAAAGTGACGAGCACCTTCAGCGCACCGACACCGATACGCATGGTGTGCAACTTGCCAGCAGAAGTGAAGGCAAAATACGACGTGACGTCGATGAAGCGCATGGTTGCAAATGCTGCGCCGTGGAGCATGACGCTGAAGCACATGTATCTCGAATCGTTTCCGCACGACTCGTTGTACGAGATTTATGGTTCAACCGAGTTGGGTGTGAATTGCGTGTTGTTGCCGGAAGATCAACTGCGCAAGCCTGGCTCGTGCGGCAAGCCATCGCCGTTGGTGGACATCAAATTGTTTGATGACGACGGTAATGAAGTAACCGGAATTGGTCCAGAACACACTGGTGAATTGTTTGTCAGCAGCCCTTCAGTGTTTGCTGACTATTACAAGGAGCACGACAAATACATGGCCGATCAGAAGCACGGCTACCAAACGGTGGGTGACATCGCATACCGCGACTCCGACGGCTTCATCTATATCTGCGATCGCAAGAAAGACATGATTATCTCGGCTGGCATGAACATTTACCCCGCCGAGATTGAGGGCGTGCTCGAAAATCACCCAGACATTTATGAAGCCGCGGTCTTTGGGATACCCAATGAAGAGTGGGGTGAGACGGTACACGCAGTTGTTGTCAAGCGACCTGGCTCGACTCTGACTGAAGATCAAATCAATACCCACGCGCGAGAGTTTTTGGCAAGTTACAAAGTGCCTCGCTCGCTGTCATGGAGCGATGAGTTGCCAAAGACAGGTTCGGGGAAAATACTGAAGCGTGATTTGCGTGCGCCGTATTGGGCGGGTCGCGCTTCGCAGGTCTAAAACGACGCAGTAGGCGTTGTTAGTTTTGCGTTGACTTTGCGAGCGTGTTGATCGATGGTCGCAAGATCATTGAGTAGCTATCGACAACCGATTCTTGCTTCTGCTGGTCCTTTATTGCTTGTGCATCGTTTGTCGCTGCATTAAATGCGGCACGGCTTGGGTATTCATGAAAACGGATCTGGTCCCAGTTGCGGCCGTCACCCATGATGGTGCCTTCAACTTTGAACCAGCCCGTGATGCGCGCTCCGTGTGCAACGGCTGCAGCGCCTTCGGCATCGTGATACGAATCAAGTGTTGTGTGTTCGACCCCATCGGCAAATTTGAGTGTGTGCATCACGATGATTGCGCCATCGGTTGAAGTTGATGGAAACGGGACAGCATCAAGTGATGGTGCGTCGGCAGGCAACTCTGGAGTGGGCATTGGATGCGAGCCGATCACGAATGTTTGTTGCATGCCGGCTTCTTTGTGCGCGTGCAGCTCTTCAAAGTCTGGCATCGATTGCATCTCGATGATTGATGCACTCTTTGGATACTTCACGATGCCAATGCGATCCCAAACTGGTTCGTCGCCAGTGAGCTGGGTTTCGACTACAGCAAGAAATACTGGATAGGCACCAAGCTTGCGCAATGGTCCGAGCGGTGCATAACGATCGTCGGCTTCAAGACCACTGATGTCGCTCTGGCGGCCATCGGCATAGTCGGCTTTCTCGCGATACTTCATCAAGTTGACCATCCATACCGGGCCGTCATCTTCCGGCTTGCAAAAAGCCAGTTTCATTCCGTATTTCTTGTTGAGGCGGCCGTAACGAGGACGATCTAATGCGCTCATAAACAACGAATCTACTCGTGAAGGGGTTTGGCCAAACGAAGCGAAGCGAGTTTGTCTGGCTCAGTCAGGCCTTTGAGGGCTATCTCGAAGTCGGGAAGTGCATAGACCTCGCCATCGTCGGTGATCATGATGAAGCGATCGAACTGTGCCAAGAACGACCTGTCGTGACTCACGGCGACAACAGTGCCCTCAAACCCGTCGAGAGCATGCTCGAGAGCCTCGGATGATTCGATGTCGAGGTTGTCGGTTGGCTCGTCGAGCAGCAACACGTTGTGGCCTTCAATTTCAAGACGCAAGATTTCGAGTCGAGCTTTTTGTCCGCCTGACAATGTGTCGAACTTTTGGCGAGCATTGTTAACCAAGCCGTAACGCGAAAGGGTTTTCATTGCGCGTTCTTCTTCTGAAATGCGGTCGAGAACAATGGCTAAACATTCGCGTCCGACAAAGTCTGGGCGGTTGTTGATTTGTGTAAACACACCAACCGATGTGCGCGGACCGAAGGTGATCTTGCCGGTGTCTGGCTCGTTTTGGCCACTGAGAACTTTCAATAGGTGAGTCTTGCCAGTGCCGTTTGGACCAATGAGCGCAACCCGCTCGCCGTGATGGATCTCTTCGGAAAACGGCTTGAAGAGTTTTGCGATAGAGACGCTTTCGAGTTTTGCAACACGGCGCGCAGCATCTGCACCGCGAAGTCGCACATAAATCTGTTGATCGGCAACCGGCGGAGGTGGTGGGCCTGCAGCAACGAACTTCTCCCAACGAGTTTCGGCACCATTGGCTTTCGTTGCGTTCTTGAAGTTTTGCGCCGCGCGCTGCTTCATAATCTTCATGTGCGCAAACAGTCGTCGCTCTTCGTCGTTCCAACGTTTGAGGTCATCGCCGAGAAGCGCCTGACGTTTTTCGCGTGCTTCGGGGAAGGTCACGTATGAGCCGCCGTGCACCCAGCATCCTGAGCCCTCGATAACGACGATTTTTGTTGCACAACGCTCGAGCAGTGTGCGGTCGTGACTCACCATCAAGATGGTTGAGCGACAAACTGTGATTTGTTCTTCGAGCCATGCACGGGTGGGGATGTCGAGGTAGTTGTCTGGTTCGTCGAGCAACAGCACGTCGGCACCAGAGGTGAGTAGTAGGTCAAGAACTAAGCGCTTGCGTTCACCACCCGAGAGTTCGGATACGAGTCGTGTCGACAGATCATCAATTTGTGACTTGACGCTGCGTTGTGCAGACGCTTGCCATTTGGTTTCGAGTTCGTATCCGCCTAAATCACCCCAGTCGGAGAGCGCGGTGGCGTAACCCATGCCGTCATCGGTGCCGTCGGCCAATGCTTTTTCGGCTGCAACAAGTGCGCGACCAGCGGTGCGAAGTGCGGCCGGCGCAACTTCAATCAACATCTCGCGCAGGGTGTCGTCAGGTTGCGACATGCCTACGTCTTGTGTCATGTTGAGCATGGTGCCGCCAAGCGCAAACTCGCCACCGTCTGCTTCGATTTGTGCAGACAAGATGCGCAGGATTGTGCTTTTGCCTACGCCATTGGAGCCGACAATTGCAGCGTGCTCGCCGGGTGAAACCTTGAAACTCACATCAAAAAATAATTGGTCTGATCCTGGTGGTCCATATTCCAATTCGGAGACAATGATGCTGCTCATCGCATGCAGTCTGTCTGAAGTTTTTGTCAATTACGATGAAAGGTAGTGATAAATAAATCAGCATTCCCGTTATTGCAGGCGACAAATGCTGTCTCGGGAATTTCGAACGGCATTGTGATGATCGCGGTTCCGTGGCTCGTTTTAAACATGACGGGATCTGCAGCCAAAGCAGGTTTGCTCGCAGCGCTTTCAAGCATTCCCGGAATCTTTATATCACCAATAGTTGGCGGATTGGTCGACCGCTTTGGGCGTCGAGCGATCTCGATGTTTTCGGACATGATGTCGCTTATCTCGGTGTTGATGTTTGTGTTGATCAATTGGGTTGGTGACCTGACATATGCATGGATTTTGGTGGTTGCTGTGCTGGGAGCATGTTTTGACCCCGCGGGTTATACGGCGCGCAAATCGTTGATTCCCAATGCTGCAAGTGCATCGGGCGTAGATGTTGATACGGCAAATGGACGACATGAGGGAATTTTCTCGATCGGCTGGATGGTGGGTCCGGCAATAGGCGCCGCGTGCATTGAGTTCAGTGGACCAATACTGGCTTTTGGAATTACGGCATTCATGTTTGCTCTTGCCACACTGTTTGTATCGCTGATGAAGGTTGACGATGCTCATGGCAAAACGATTGCCCACCACGACGACGGACATGAGCGCTTTGTCGATTCGCTAAAAAGTGGATTGCGTGTGCTGATACAAGACAAGCCACTTCTTTCCCTGACGCTCGCATTCTTTTTGCTCTCAGCAATGTATATGCCGATCGACACCGTGATCTTTCCCACATATTTTGAGTCGATCAACAACCCACGCGCGCTTGGTTTGCTCTTTGCGAGCCTTGCTGCAGGCATGGTCATCGGCTCATTCTCGTATGGCAAACTCGCCGCACGTTTTTCAACCAAGACGTTGTTGCGCTTAGTCGTACTGATCTCGAGCCTGGCTCTTTTCCCGATGTCATTACTGCCATCAACATGGTTGTTCGTGGTGCTCGGGTTTTTTGCGGGGTTGTCCTGGGGGCCGTTTAATCCGTTGTGGAACACGGTTGTGCAAACACGAGTGCAACCAGATTTGCAGGGCCGCGTGTACGGACTTCAGGTGTCGTTGCTGTACGCGGGGCCTCCCGTGGGGCAGTTGATCATTGGTGCAAGCGTTGATTACTTTGGGTTGCAACCAACGTTCGTTGTCGTGATGTCAATTTTTGCTGCGACTGGAGTGTTGATCGCTTCGTTGCCAGTGTTCCGCGGGCTCTAAAATATTTTGTATGCCACTTCACCCGCAAGCTCAGGTGATTGCAGATCTCATCGCTGCGGTTAACTCGAGACCAATCACCAATGAAAGTCCTGAAGACATTCGCGCCTCATACAAGCTTGGAACTATTCCTTCAACAGATGTCATTGAAGAAATTCGCGAGGTAGATGCAAACGGTGTTCCTTGCAGGTTGTATCGCCCGTCTACATCGAGTGTCTTGGGTCTCCTCGTATATTTCCATGGTGGTGGATTCGTCATTGGCGATCTTGATACTCACGCTGGGGTTGCAATGTCGCTTGCGGCAAAATCGGGTCACGCGGTTTTGGCGGTTGACTACCGACTTGGGCCAGAACATCGGTTTCCATCGGCCACAGATGACGCCGTTGCAACGGTTGAATGGGCTTATAAAAATGCAAAATTATTAGGAATCGACCCAGACCGTATTGCGGTTGGGGGAGACTCGGCTGGCGGCACATTGGCCGCTGTCGTCTGTCATTCGATGGTCGTTCCAATCAAATTTCAAATGCTTATTTACCCAGGCGTAGACGCATCAATGTCGTATCCATCAATTTTGGAGAATCGCGACGGTCCATTGTTGACGCTCAAAGTACTGATGTGGTTTCAGAAGCACTATCTGCGCAACGAGAGCGACAAAAGCGATGTGCGAGCGTCACCGATTTTGGTGTCTGATGAAATTTTGAAGCAGATGCCACCGGCGATTGTCATTTCTGCTGAGTTTGATCCAATTCGCGATGAAGGCGAAGCGTATGGTCGTCGCCTCATAGAGAACGGCGTCAGCGTTACCATCACCCGATACATCGGTGAGTTTCATGACTTCTTTAAAATGATTGGCGCTCTTGACGATGCCGAGCTTGCCCATCAGCAAGTAGCAGCTTTGTTGCGCAAATATCTCGCCTAGATCTATTTGCTAAAAACTGTTATTCGTTGCCCTGAACTCTGTCGAGTTGTGGTGCATCAGCATCGAGTAGCGCAAGCACATCGCCAGGTGTGATGGCCGTGCAGAATTCGCCGTGCAAGTTGGCAATCGTCATGTCGTGCACGAGTTCGGCGTCGTAGTCTGCGCCATCAAGACCAATGCGATTAGTCGTCGCGCAACAGTCGGGAACGAGATATGTATCAAAACCGAGATTGCCCGCCATACGTGTGGTTGTTTCGATACACATGTTGGTGAAGAAACCGACAATTACGAGTCGCTTGATGCCTTTGCGGCGCAATTGAATCTCGAGATCGGTGCCGATGAAACCACTGTTGACATCTTTTTCAACAACAATGTCGGT
>JAQCJO010000061.1 GCA_027592925.1 Actinomycetota bacterium
TTAATTAACTATCGCACCCCCAACGGGATTCGAACCCGTGCCGCCACCTTGAAAGGGTGGTGTCCTAGGCCACTAGACGATGGGGGCATGGACGAACTTTTCGTTGGAAGAGCCCTTGAAATCTATCACTGGCTCTCCCTATTTCCCCCGTGGATGTTACCTGTCATGAGTACTCATCTAATTGGGCAGTCACGGCCCAATCCAGCAACCAGCCAAGGTATCCATACAACACAAGGCGTTGGTCGTTTGGGTCGTCCTCGTCCAAGTCAACGTCGATGTCCGACTCGTCAATGTCGAGCACAGTGCCGATGACGAGGCGCAAGTTATTTATCGAACGCGCGAACTCGTCCAACTCTTGTGCTGTCAGCACTGTGGTGTCGTCGACAGACTCTCGTGACAACACCGATGTTGCAGTACCGAGTGATTGCAATCGAGAAACGAGCAGATCGTCGCGCATTAAGCGTTGATATTCTTCGTCGTGTTTTGGGTCTTGGTGATACGCGGTGGGAAAAAGACGCTTGAGTTTTTCGTCCGTCGAGCCGTTCATCAAACTGTCGCGCAGTTGGTCGAGTAAGCCGATCAATGCTTCTTTGTCCGAGAGTTCAAGATGCATTGAGTACTCGCCTTTTCCGAGAGGCCGAATCGGACCTTTGTGTTTGCGAGCCATTTATGCGTCTTCGCGTTGCATTGTTGCCCACAGCCCATGTTCATGCAGGCGATAGACATCGAGCTCGGCCCGCTCGCGTGTGCCGTTGGAAACAACGGCTCGACCTTTGTGGTGCACATCCAACATCAACGCAGTTGCTTTTTCAAGGCTGTAGCCAAAAAGTTTCTGCAGTACGAGAGTGACATACGACATCAAATTGATGGGGTCATTCCAGACGAGCACGATCCATGGACGATCCGTATCAACCGCACTATCGACGTCCGGTTCTTTGACGGTTGTCGGTCCAACTTCCGAATTGTTCACACTTCTAGTGTGCCGTAGCCGAACGACCTTGGCGTAGCCTTGTGGCGTGGCATTAGGCGTTCAACCCATCGTTCCTTCGCGGATCAGTTCTCGCTTATTTGGGCACAGTGATGGGAAACGGCGGGGCACAAGCAACAAGCAGCGTTCGAAATTCGGTTCGTATGTCGCATTGACGAAACCGCGGATTATCGAGTTGCTACTGGTTACAACAATCCCAACCATGGTGCTCGCGGCAGGCAAGTGGCCGTCTGTCAGCCTGATGGCCATTACTTTGCTCGGCGGGTCACTCGCTGCTGGCGGGGCAAATGCAATCAATATGTATATCGATCGCGATATCGATGCATTGATGGTGCGAACGCAAGGTCGACCATTAGTTACAGGCGATATACGTCCGCAAAATGCTCTTGTATTTGCTGTTCTTCTGGAGATTGCCGCGTTTGCGGTGTTGTGGAGTGGCGCAAACTTACTTTCGGCACTGTTGGCACTGAGTGCAACGATGTTTTACGTCTGCATCTACTCGTTGTGGCTCAAGCGCACGAGTAAACAAAACATTGTTATTGGCGGCGCGGCCGGAGCAGTTCCAGTCTTGGTTGGCTGGGCCGCAGTGCAAAACTCGCTTGGTTGGGCACCAGTGATTTTGTTTTTAGTCATCTTTTTGTGGACACCACCACATTTTTGGGCTTTAGCAATTCGCCACTCCGACGACTATCGCGCCGCGGGCGTGCCCATGTTGCCAGTTGTTGCCACTATGCAAGAAACGGTGCGCTCAATGGTCATCTATTCGGTGATCCTGACGGCCACATCGCTCGTGCTGGTTCCTGTCGCCAATCTTGGCTATATATATGGAATTACAGCGCTGGTATTTGGAGCCCTCTTTATTCTCGGATCAATTCGATTGGGCCGTGATCCATCCGAATCCCGTTCAATGCGATTGTTCTCGTTTTCAATTACGTATGTCTCGGTGTTGTTTATGGCATTGACCGTAGACGTGCTCGTGAATTAGTGCTCAGTGCTGCAAGAAGTTCGGGCGTGCAGCCTGCTCATTGTTAGTCTGTTCTAGTTATGAATACGGTCAATTCCACTGCCACTGCAGGCCATGCCTCTACATCGAGCGCCCTGGGCACGGTGGCAAATTGGATAACCACAACCGATCATAAAAAAATTGGCCGCCTTTTTGTGGGCGCAAGTGCACTGTGGATGCTTGTCATTGTTGGCGTTGGCGTCGCACTTGGCATTGAGCGCATTGCTTCTGATTCGGCAATCTTCAATCTCAATAGCGTTACCCAGCTTTTTGCGATGCTGCGCACTGGCACGACTTTCGGCGTGTTACTGCCACTTGCGCTCGGATTCGGTATTGCTGTCGTGCCAACGCAGGTTGGTTCGAAATCTCTCAGTTTCGCTCGCCTTGCGATGTTTGGTTTTTACGCATGGCTGATCGCTAGCGGACTTGTAATTGGGTCAATCATTGCCAATGGTGGTCCTGGTGGCGGAAACCCACAAATGGTTGATCTCTATTTGATGGGTGTTGGAGTCGGTGTGGTTGGTGCAATTGCCGCATCGGTATCGCTCGTAACGACGGTTTTGACGTCGCGTCGCACTGGGCTTTCATTGCTTGAGATCCCAATGTTTTCTTGGTCGGTTTTTGTCTCAGCAATTTCTCTTGTCTTGACCTTGCCTGTTCTGCTCGGCTCGCTCATTTATGTAGCGGTTGATCATCATTATGCGCGTTTGGCATTTGGTGGCAACAAAGGAATTGACATGTGGCTTGGTTGGGGTTTTAGTCAGCCACAAACATTCCTTTATGTCATTCCAGCAATTGGCTTGCTTGCCGAATTGGCACCGATTGCCGCGCGAATTCGCCAACCACTGCGTGGTGCGATGTTGGTCGGTGTAGGAATTGTTTCAACCGCCATGTTTGGCACCGTGACTCAAACATCACACGTATTTGTATGGAGTGGTTCGCTGATTGACAAACTCAAGAGCGCGATTCCCTATGCGTGGTTTAATTTGTTACCGATCTTGGGCGTCGTAATTGTGATCCTGCTTTCATTGTTGGCAATTCAAAAAGGGAAGAAACGATTGATTGCGCCACTCGTTCCAACATTTTTGGGCGTAGGGATGATCCTTGTAGGCATGGCCGGAAATGCGTTGCAGATGATTGACTCCGCCAAACTTTCGGGAAGCGTATTTGAAGAAGCAGCAGTCACCTACATTGCTTACGGCGCAATGCTGTGTGCGTGGGGAGCCATTGCATATTTTGGTCCTGCGTTGTGGGGGCGCAAAATTCCAGACATTTCGGTGATTGGCATTGGTGCACTCGGACTTTTTGCAACGGTGCTTGCTGCCTTTCCGTACTACTTGGCAAAAGATCAGGTTGGGGGCGAGGTAAGTGATTTCGATTACTCAGGCCCACAAGCAGTATTCAACACTGCTGTCTCTTTGGGCCATGCGCTGATGTTGTTCTGTCTGTTGAGTGCAATTGCCATATCAATCAAGTCGTTGAGCAGCGGTGAAACCGTGAGTGCAACTGTTTGGAGCGATCAATGAGCACAACAACTTCGCACGCACTACCAAGCGGAGCACAACCAGCACCACGTAGTTCAATATTGGTGGCAACAAGTGCAGTTGCTGCAGCGGGAACGATGCTGATGTTTGGCATGTTGGCCATGTGGTTCAAGTTTCGCGATGCCTCACCGCTGCGCGAATCTGCTGGTGGCAAGATGATCCACGATTGGTTGCCATCTGACATCAAGATTCCTGAAGTTATTACCAACACAATGGCGTTCACAATGGTCATTGCCTGCGTGATGGCACAGTGGGCCGTCTATTCGACACGCCGCAACGATTCATCTCACTCAACGTTGGCACTTGCAATCACTTCGGTTATCGGAATTGCAGCAATTAACGCCCAAGTTGCTGTGTATTTGCAAATGAACATGGGTCTCACTGACGGCGCCTACCAAACAATGTTCTATGCCGTCACCGGAACGATGCTTGCGTTGCTCGTAACTGGCGTTGTATTTTCAATTGTTGCCATGTTTAGAGCAGTTGCTGGTCGTCTCGGCGACTCAAGCGTGATGAGCGCACATGCGCTGTATTGGTATTTCCTCACCGCAGTGTTTGTTGCACTGTGGTTCGTCGTGTACGTGCAGAAATAGGTACGAGCAATGTTTACTCCTGGATCTAAATACCTCATCGCGATCACTGGCTTGAGTGCTGTTTCGTTTGCGCTGTACATGCTGTTGGTTCATCCATCTGCACTCGGCGCGGTTGCGCTTATCGGCCTCGTTGCTGCAACCAGCCTGATTACTGGTGTGGCTTTGTTTACTCGCGACGGTCACACGCCTGATGGCCAAACGTCTGCAGCAACGGTCGACACTCCAACACCAAGCATGTGGCCACTCGTTGGTGCAGCCGGTTTTGCATTGTTGCTTGTTGGCACAATCACCACGCCTATCGTGTTCATTTTCGGAATAGTTGCGATATTTGCAGCTCTTGTGGAGTGGACAGTGCAGGCCTGGAGTGAGGGTGCATCTGGCGATAACGCCTATAACGCAAGTATCCGGCAGCGAATTCTGAATCCAATCGAATATCCAATTCTGGCTGCAGTCGGTATTGCAGTGATTATCTTTTCGTTCTCGCGAGTGATGTTGGCAACCAATAAGGATGCTGGTGCGATCATATTTATTGTTGTTGCAGCCGTTGTTTCTGTTGTTGGCATGTTGATCAGCCTTCGACCATCACTCAAGAAGGGAATTATCGGCACAATTGCTGTTGTTGCTGCAGTCGGGCTTGTAGGTGCTGGCATCGCAAGCATGGGTGTTGGAATGCGCGAGGACTTGGTTGTTGCTGCAGAAGAAGATCACTATGCGCACCAAGAATGTGGCGAAGAGAAATCTGAACATTTTGATAAAGGTGTATCAGAAACCATTTCTGCTACGAGCGGCGTAGATGCAACAATTGAATTAATTGATGGCAAGCTCACTGCACAAGTGCAAGGAATTGAAGGTTTGCAAGATTCGATCACGGTGAGGCGATCCAACCCATCTAACATTATTTTCCGCAACAAAGATGCAGGCGAATTTAGACTCAAGGCAAACTTGGGCAAAAAACAAATTGCTGATGGCGTGATGGAAGAGGTGGTCACCTGTACTCAGTTGATTTCCGAGGGCGCCGAGCAATGGTTGACTCTCACTATCAACAAGCCATCAGTAAGCGGCGAGCCGTACACCCTGTCAATTCCTGGTCTTAAGGGTCAGAGCATTGTGGTGGTAGTGCCGTGAACCACACCAAGAACACTTCGGACGGAATGACTCTGGTCAATAGGCTTGGGGGTGTGATTTGTCGATTGAAATCCCTCATACTCGGAACAGCAGGAACAGTTTTTCTTGCGAGTTGCGGAAGGAATGCACCGCAGGACACCTTCCAGCCAAAAGGTCCGAACGCTCAAAAAATTGATACTTTGCAAAAACCAGTTTTTGCCGTTGCCGGAATTATTGGAGTAATCGTTGCCGTAGCCGTTGTCTACAGCATGGTTAAGTTTCGCGACAGAGGTCAGCCAATTCCAAAACAGAGTCACGGAAATCCAGCGCTTGAAATAACGTTGACAATTATTCCGGCGTTGATTTTAGCTGTAGTTGGTGTATTCACTTTCCGCACCGTGTTTGATCTCAACAAGACGAGCGACACGCAAATGATCATCAACGTGACCGGTCAGCAGTGGTGGTGGGAATACGACTACCCAGCGAATAACGAATATGGCATTACTCAGCCGATCATCACATCTGGTCAACTGGTGATTCCTGTTGGCACCAAAGTGATGTTGCGCGAGACAAGTCGCGACGTCATTCACTCATATTGGATTCCTGCGCTCAACGGCAAGCGAGATGCCGTGCCTGGTCGAATTACTACCAACCGCATTGAAGCCGATGAGCCTGGTATTTATGCAGGCCAGTGCACCGAATTTTGTGGCTTATCACATGCAAACATGCGCATGGAAGCAGTTGCCTTAAGTAAAGAAGACTTCGCGAAGTGGGTAGCCAATCAACTCAAGCCATATGCAGCACCTGCAGAGAGCACACTTGCCAAAGAAGGTGAGACGGTGTTTCTCAATCAGTGCACACGTTGTCACCAAGTTAATGGTCTTACTCGTGCCGACGGCACGCCAGTGATTGCTGCACCAGATGAAAACGTATGGTCGGGAGCAGCACCAAACCTTTCTCACCTCATGAGCCGCAATACGTTTGCTGGCGCAATGTTCAATCTTGTTACGCCAGAATGCCGCACAGATGTTTGGAAGTCCGAATCGGTGACTTTTGGTGCGAAGTATCTCGCAGGCGTCGATGAACCATGCCTCAATCAAACTGACCTGCGTGGCTGGTTGCGTAACGCCCCAGCCATGAAGCCCATGTATGCCAATCCAGCGTTACTTGCCGCAACTGGTGGCAAATATCGCGGTATGCCAAACCTTGGTTTGAGCGAATCTGATATTGAAAAACTCGTTGCCTACCTGCTCACATTGAAATAATCGGAGAATCCCATGGCCATTATTGAACGCCCAGTGTCGCTAGAAGTTCAGCCGCTCATTGTTGTTGCACCAGCAACACCATCGTCGGCAATGGGCGCAGTCAAGCGTCCAGTCGTCACAAAAGGCTGGCGCCAGTGGGTGTTTACTGTTGATCACAAAAAAATCGGCATTATGTACATGGTCACTGCCATGTTTTTCTTTTTGGTTGGTGGACTTGAAGCAGTTGCGATTCGTCTCCAACTTGCACTTCCAAACGGCAAGATCCTCAATGCTGACTTGTATAACCAGATGTTTACGATGCACGCTACAACCATGGTGTTTTTGTTCGTGATGCCAATGGCTGCAGGCTTCGCCAACTATTTCATTCCGTTACAGATCGGTGCTCGTGACGTTGCGTTCCCGCGCATTAACGCATTCGGTTTTTGGGCCTTGCTGTTTGGTGGACTGTTCATCAACCTGTCGTGGTTTTTAGGTGGTGCCGCTGACGGTGGTTGGTTCATGTATGCGCCAAACTCCGGGCCAATCTTTTCGCCAAGCCATGGTGTCGATTTCTGGGCACTCGGACTTCAGATCACAGGCATTGCATCATTGACTGGAGCGATCAACCTGATCGTGACTATTCTGAATATGCGTGCGCCCGGCATGAAACTCATGCGCATGCCGATCTTTACGTGGATGATTTTAGTTGTGCAGTTTTTGTTGGCTTTCGCAGTTCCAGTCATCACGGTGGCATTGTTCTTGCTGTCCTTCCAACGTAACTTTGGCGCAACATTCTTTGACGTCGCGGCAGGTGCCGACCCGTTGTTGTGGCAGCACTTGTTCTGGATCTTTGGTCACCCAGAGGTGTACATCCTCATCTTGCCAAGCTTTGGAATTATCTCTGAAGTATTGCCAGTGTTTTCGCGCAAGCCATTGTTCGGTTATCCGTTCGTAGTGTTTTCGGGTGCTGCAATTGGTTTCGTCGGTTGGGGCGTGTGGGCTCACCACATGTTCGCTACGGGACTCGGGCCTATCTCGGTTGCAGTGTTTTCCATCTCGACCATGGCAATCGCCGTCCCTACTGGTGTCAAGATCGTTAACTGGACGCTCACGCTGTGGGGCGGCAAGTTGTGGTTTACCACTGCAATGAAATTTTCAATTGGTCTGATCGTTCTCTTCACTATTGGTGGTTTGTCGGGCGTTACCCACTCAGTTGCACCATCAGACACCCAGCAGACCGACACCTATTACGTCGTTGCCCACTTCCATTACGTGTTGTTCGGTGGGGCAGTACTCGGATTGTTCTCCGGCTTCTACTACTGGTGGCCAAAAATGTTTGGCAAGATGCTCAACGAAAAACTTGGATCATGGAACTTTTGGTTAATGATCATCGGAATGAATCTCACGTTTGGTCCGATGCACATTCTTGGGCTCCAAGGTCAGCCACGACGTATGTACCAGTGGACAGAAAATCGTGCGGGTGAGGGCCTCTTCAACTTCGGTTTCTGGAACCTTGTCTCTTCAATCGGCTCACTGGTGCTCACTGTTGGCGTCCTTGTTTTCCTGATCAACGTTTTCATCACTGCGCGCAATGGCAAAGTTGCTCCGCTTGATCCATGGGGTGCACGCAGCCTTGAGTGGATGACGAGCAACCCACCGAAGGAACACAACTTCGATTCAATTCCAACCGTGAAGCACCTTGACGAATTCTTTCACCGCAAGTATGCCGAAGATACGAGCGGTCAGATGCAACAAGTTGCAACCGCCGAGGAGGTGTTGAAACAGCTTGAAGATAACGCTGATGCCCACATTCATATGCCGTCGCCTTCTTATTGGCCGATCATCATCGCCTTTGGTCTACCTGTTACAGCAATTGGTGTGATTTATTCGGTGCCGGTCGCAATTTTTGGTGGCATCATCATTTTGATGAGCGCATTTGCATGGGCACTTGAACCAAGTACTGCTCCAGATACCGACTTCGATCCACCTACATCAAGCGACACCTCAAAGGATGTGGTTCACGTTGGATAATGTGGCTATCGCACACGACACGCACGAGGGTGCGGCACATTCGGCAACTGGATTATCCAATGTCAAGTTAGGCATGTGGCTCTTCTTAGGCACCGAGTGTCTCTTGTTTGGTGGACTCATCTCTACCTACATGCTGTATCGCGGGCGCGTTGGCACCGGGCCACGACCATCACAAGTATTCGACATTCCATTCACATCGGTGAGCAGTTTCGTACTGTTGATGAGTTCGCTCACCATGGTGCTTGCAGTGGCTGCAGCCCACAAACGAGATGACAAATCGACCAACTTGTGGCTTGTGATCACTGCTCTACTTGGTGCAACATTTGTTGGTGGTCAGGTGTACGAATTCACCGCCTTTTACAACGAGGGCATGGGTTTTTCTACCAGCCTCTTTAGCTC
>JAQCJO010000062.1 GCA_027592925.1 Actinomycetota bacterium
CAAGTGATGGTCCAAGTCGCGGTCGGCCACCAGCAGGTCGCGGTGACTCGGCTGGTCGCGGTCGCCCACCAGCAGGTCGCGGTCGTCCTCCAGCAGGTCGCGGTCGTCCGTCAGCGGATCGCGGTGATCGCCCGTCGTATGGTCGTGGTCGTCCAGGAAGTGATCGTCCAAGTAGTGGCCGTTCGTTCCGCGATGATGATCGTCCAGTAGTTCCACAGACTGCTGCACAGCGCAAAGCAGACGAAGTCCGTTATCGCACAGGTGGTCGCAAGAACGATCGAGATGCGTTGCCGCGCAATACACAGTCAAACGAAGTGTGGAAAGACGAAGGTTCGACTCGTCCAGCACGTGGTCGTGGCCCTCGTCGCGAGGAAGAATCAGCACCAATTCGCTTAGAGCGAGATGAGCGCCGTGCCTCGGCTGCCGCGATGGCACATGTTGAGGCAACAGTCGCTGGAAGCATCATTGCAATTGTTGGAGAGCGCGCATCTAGGCGCCTGATCGAGAAACTTGCGTTAGCACTTGATGCATTTGAGCGCGGTCGTTATCAAGATGCGAAGAAGATCATCATTCCACTCTCGCGGGATTGCCCAGGGGTTGAACTGATTCACGAAATCGCTGGATTGTCGATGTATCGCATGGGTCAATGGCGAGATGCTGCAGATCACCTCGAGCAGGCACGTGCACTCACTTCTGGCTCAACTCTCAATCATCCAGTGCTCGCAGACTGTTATCGCGCGTTAATGCGTTACGACAAAGTTGACGAGTTGTGGAAAGAGCTCAAAGATGCATCTCCGGATCCGACGATTGTGGCTGAAGGTCGCATCGTTGCTGCAAGTGCTCTTGCTGATCAGGGCGACATCCAGGGCGCAGTGCGTCTGATGCAACAGTCGAAGCAAGACCCAGCCAAAGTTCGCGAGCATCATTTGCGCGAATGGTACGTGCTTGCCGACTTGTACGACCGATCAGGCGATGTTGTGCAGGCTCGCGCTATTTTCCAGCGCATTGCAAAGAACGATGCAGACTTCACCGATGTTCGTGATCGGCTTGAGACTCTGGGTTCTCGCTAGTTGCAATTAATCGCGAGTATTGAGCTCGCGGATTACAAAGCCAGTACGCAGTTTCGGCGTAAAAAACGTTGACTTTGGTGGCATCAATATGCCTTCAGTGGCGGTGCGTTTGATTTCGGCCACGCTCACAGGTCGAATCAGAATTGCAGCATTGGCTTGTTGTTGTGCAAGTACATCGACAACCTCGACAACACCATGCTGAAAAGAAACCGTATGAGATAGATCACGCAGCGCGTGCTCGAGGCGAGCACTGTCAAGTGAACGAACGCCCACGAAGGCATCCTCGCGAGGAGTTAGCCACTTTGTCTGTAAGTCACCGTCAATAAAAACTAGACAACCGTCTTTGTCCATGGTGGCAAGCGTGTTCGCACTAATTGGTGGAGCGTCAGTGATGGTGAAAGATTGTCCAAGTTCTTCTAGCAATGCTGTTGTTGAGACATCGGTGTAGAGGCGGTGAATTGCAGCAACGCTGAGTTGTTCGTCGATTAACTCATTAACAAAGGTCAGCGTTTGTTCTGCGTCGGTAGCAGTCGAATTCGTACGAAGGCGGGTTTCGTCTCTGTATGTGCGACTGATTGCATAGCGGTGATGTCCGTCGGCGATGATCACCGGATGCTTGGCAATGCAGTCAGTTATTGAGGCGATACGGGTTGGGTCGCTAACTCGTTCAACTGTGTGCATGACGCCCTGATCGTCTGCGTACGAACCAACTACTTCTGCCGGCGCTTTGAGTATCTCGCTGAGACCAGGAGCAAGACTCAGGCCCCAAACAGGAGAAAGATTGGCATCTGTTGCCCTAGTGAGATCGAGTCGATCGGTCTTTGCTTTTGGTGTGGTGCGCTCGTGGGGCAGCACATCTCCAGTTCCTTCGTCTACAACTTCGATTCCACCTAGGACGCCAACAATATTTCGTTGGTTGCCGATGGTGTCACGAAACTGCATGCGATACAACGTGAACGAAGGTGATTCGTCGCGTACAAGCACTCCGCTTTGGATCCAGTTTTGGAGTGTTTGTGCTGCAGCCAGATATGCGTCTGGCTGAGCAGATGTAGCGATAGGCAAATCGATATTGACAATGTTGTGATCGTGCTGTGCGACCAAATTGGCGCGGTCGCCGTCGTTTAATACGTCGTATGGCGGAGCACAGGTTTTGTTGAGATCTGTAGATGGCGCATATCGAAGTGCGCGAAATGGAAGAAAACGAGGCACAATTATAGTGTGCCATCTGCAGCCCCGATTTTGTGCGATTTGGATGGTGTCGTATGGCTGATGCATCAACCCATTGCTGGATCGGTCAATGCGATTGAGTCACTTCGAAATGCTGGTCATCGGGTGCTCTTTGTGACGAATAATTCGTATTCTGTCGTAGCCGATCAAGAAAACGCACTGGCCAAGATCGGTATTGACGCGCACAATGACGTAGTCACTTCGTCCCAGGCTGCTGGTGCACTATTGCGCAAAGGCGAAAGAGTGTTGCTTGGAGGTGGCCCGGGTGCAGTCGAGGCGATCAAGAATGCTGGTGCAATTCTGGCCGGACGATCTGACGATCACATTCAAGATGTTTCAGATGCACAGAAAATGAATAGCAAAATAGACCAAGAATTTGAACAGCAATTTGATCAGGAAATTGACGTGGTGATGGTTGGGTATCACGCAACGTTTGATTACCGCGGGCTGACCAGACTGTCGAACGCGGTGCGTAAAGGCGCGCGACTGATTGCGACCAACGACGATGCAACATATCCAACACCCCACGGTTTGATCCCGGGTGGTGGATCAATCTTGGCGGCAGTTGCCGCAGCATCAGATGTAGAGCCAATCATCGCGGGCAAGCCCCACAAGCCAATGGCCGATTTGGTGCGCCAAGTTTTGGGTATTAATGATCTTTCTGATGCGTGGATGGTTGGTGACAGGCCTTCAACAGACGGATTATTTGCACAGACCGTTGGTTGCAAGTTTGCTCAAGTGTTGACAGGCATCTCGTCGCTCAATGATGCGAGCGATGATGCGAGCGATGATGCGAGCGATGTTGTTGCAGGCGATACTCATGTTTTTGCCGATCTTGCTGCTTTCGCCAAGATGATTGTTGGTTCGTAGACAGATGTCTAAATCTCGTTTGCGACTCGACACCTGGTTAGTCAAGCAAGGGATTGCAACGGATGCAGGACATGCGAAGGTGTTGATCGATCAAGGTGTGATTCTCGTCAATGGATCGATTGCACTGACGGATAATCGAATGATTGCTAATTCCGACAGTGTGTTGTTGTCGACACCCGCTCGATTTGTTTCGCGTGGTGGAGAAAAACTCGAAGCGGCGCTGCAGTCGTTTAGCGTCGAATTGAATGGCAAGCGCGTGTTGGATGTGGGAGCTTCAACGGGAGGGTTCACCGACTGTGTTTTGCAACACGGGGCGAGCGAAGTGACTGCCCTAGATGTAGGCAAGTCGCAATTGCACGATCGTTTGGTGCGCGATCCACGAGTAACAGTGCTTGACTCAACGAATGCACGGTCAATGACGATCGCCATGGTTGGCGACTTTGATGTGATTGTTGCGGACCTCTCTTTTATTTCGTTAAGCCAAGTCGCTACAGCACTTTGTGAAGTGCTGCGTCCACATGGAGACATGATCTTGCTGGTGAAGCCGCAGTTTGAAGCCGAAAAATCCGAAGTTGACAAGGGTGCAGGCGTGATTAGGGACTCGGAGATTCATCAACGAACAATCGCTCAGGTTGTGCAGGCCTTCCATTCACAGGGGATGAATCAGTCGGGTCTCATGGAGTCTCCATTGCGTGGGGCAGACGGAAATACCGAATTCTTGCTCCATCTGCGCAGGGATCTCTTAAGTGGTGCGCACTCTGTGAGTGGGGTTGAGTAAGTTGGCAGGCATGGAGATGAGCCGATGAAATCCATTTTTGTGGTGGCCCACCACACACGCGGCGAGATTGCTCAGTTATTGACCGACCTGGAAGCTTGGTGCACGAAACACGGTCACTATTTGTGGATGTTGCCCGCAGACGCAAATGCCAGAGGGTGTGAGCATCTAGCAAGCGAGGGGGCGGCCATGGACGCTGACGTCGTGTTGTCATTGGGTGGTGATGGCACAGTGTTGCGAGCGGTGCATCTGTTGGACGGCGCGCCAGTTCCGATCCTTGGTGTCAACGTGGGCACACTTGGTTACCTGACGGAAATTGAGCCGTCCGAATGCATCAATGCATTGCAGCGTTGGGTTGAAGGTCGCGAAGACAAAGATTTCATTATCGATAAGCGCATGATGCTGACGGTGTTGCTCAAGCGTGCCGACGGTGGCACCGATCTATCGTGGCGCGCATTAAATGAAGCAGTTCTCGAAAAACAACAGTCCGGTCATACGGTGTGGCTCGATGTAGTGATCAACTCTGAACTGTTTGCCACGTACTCTGCTGATGGACTTATTGTTTCTACTCCCACGGGTAGCACTGCGTATTCAATGTCGGCCCGCGGGCCAGTGGTGTCGCCACGTCACCGAGCGCTGCTGGTTACACCAGTTTCTCCACACATGTTGTTTGATCGCGCTCTCGTGCTTGACCCACACGAATCATTATTGATTGAAGTGGTAGGAACCCGACCAGTAGATATGGCGCTGGACGGACGCAAGGTGATGAGTCTGACGCAGGGCGATGTTGTGAGTTGTGCTCCAGACACATGCACTGCAGAATTCTTACGTTTTAAGACCCCAAAGTTTCATCAGATCGTGCGCACCAAATTTGGTCTTGGAGATGATTGATGCTCAGTGAATTACACATCGAGAATCTTGGTGTAATTGAAAAACTTGATCTGTCCATTGGTGAGGGCCTCGTTGCACTGACGGGTGAAACCGGTGCGGGCAAGACGATGTTGGTCGAGGCTATTGATCTGCTCGTGGGTGGAAGAGCCGATGCGTCGGTTGTTCGAACCGGATGCGAAGAGGCTCGAGTTGAAGGCAGATTTGTTACCGAAGAGAGCGAAGTGATTTTATGTCGAGTCGTTCCAATAACCGGTCGGTCACGTGCCTATATCAATGGTCGACTTGCAACGGTTGCGCAACTTTCCGAATATGGTGCTGAGCTTGTAGATCTACATGGACAACACGCTCACCAAAGCTTGCTCGGGGCATCTGCTCAACGTCTGGCACTCGATCACTTTTGTGGAATAGATCTAGAACCATTGCGCAACGCTCGCGCTCGATTAACGGAAATAGAGGCATTGCTTGCAACTCTTGGTGGCGACGAACGCGCACGTGCGCGAGAAATTGACCTGTTGCGTTTTCAGGTAAAGGAAATCGCAGACGCTGGTCTACGGAGCGCGAACGAAGATGAAGACCTCTCTCGTGCAGAAGATGTACTTGCTGATGCGGTGGCTCATCGAGAGGCCCTGTATGCGGCGGCTTCGGCTTTGCAAGATGATGATGGAGCAAACGATGTTGTGGGTCGGTCTATTGCGGCCATTAGCCATCGTGAGACATTTGCAATGTTCGTTGAGCGACTCAAGAACGTGCAGGCCGAGATAGATGACATCGCACGTGAAATGCGTGATGTGGCCGAATCGATCGAAGAGGATCCAGCCAAGTTGGAAGAGGTTCGACAACGCCGTCACTTGCTCGTTGACTTGCGCCGCAAATATGGAGAGTCACTCAGCGAAGTTATTGCGTACGGAGCGGAGAGCGGGTTGCGGCTCAGCGAATTGGAGAGTTTTGAAGCTCGCGCTGCAACATTGGATGCCGATCGCGCTGCTGCGACACAACAGCTTCGTGCTGCCGAGAAGGTTGTGGGCGAGGCTCGGCGTGCAGCGGCGCCAAAGTTGGCAAAGGCAGTGCAACTCCATCTGCGCACGTTGGCAATGGCGCATGCAGTTGTCGAGGTTTCGGTCGGCGCTGATCCTGGCGACGAAGTGACCTTCTTGCTTGCGGCTAACCCAGGTTCGCCACCGCTACCGCTCACCAAAGTCGCGTCGGGTGGTGAATTGGCTCGCACGATGTTGGCCCTGCGATTGGTACTCACTCAAGGACCATCCACGCTGGTGTTCGATGAGGTCGATGCCGGTATCGGTGGGGAGGCAGCCGTTGCGGTAGCCGGTGCTTTGGCCCAACTTGGACACAGACACCAGGTATTGGTGGTCACCCATCTTGCTCAAGTAGCGGCCGCGGCTCATCGACAAATCAGGGTCTCAAAAACGGTCAAATCCAAACAGACTTTTGCCGAAGCCAGTGAAGTGGCAGATCAGGATCGTGTGGGGGAGATTGCACGCATGCTCTCGGGCGGCATGGCCGAGGAAGCCGCCCTCAACTATGCCTCCGAATTGCTCAAGGCGTCTAGCGATCGTTCGAGCGGCCAGAGGCGCACACGTTGCTAACCACCGCGAGGGTATGCTTATCTTCCGTCGTGGAGTTTCTGGTCCCGGTCGGGAGCGCTCCACACAGAGACGGGAGCAAGTAGTGCCAAAGCATGTTTTTGTAACAGGTGGTGTTGCAAGTTCGCTCGGCAAAGGTCTTACTGCTTCTTCCCTCGGTCGTCTTCTCAAGATGCGTGGACTTCGTGTCACGATGCAAAAGTTGGATCCGTATATCAACGTTGATCCAGGCACGATGAATCCGTTTGAGCACGGAGAAGTTTTTGTTACTGATGATGGCGGCGAAACCGATCTTGACCTCGGTCACTATGAACGATTCATTGATGAGAATTTATCTCGTTCTTCAAACGCAACAACGGGAAGTATTTATCAAGCAGTGTTAGCGGCCGAGCGTCGTGGCGACTATCTCGGGCGCACCGTGCAGGTCATCCCTCATGTCACTGATGAAATTAAGCGTCGTATTCAGCGTCTTGCTACGGATGATGTCGACGTAGTGATTACCGAAGTGGGCGGAACCGTTGGCGACATCGAAATTCTTCCTTTCCTGGAAGCGATCCGCCAATTCAAGAACGAAGTCGGTCGTGACAACATTTGTTATGTGCACGTGACATTGGTGCCATTTATCGGCCCAAGCGGCGAACAAAAGACTAAACCAACTCAGCACAGCGTTACCGAGTTGCGCTCACGGGGTATTCAGCCCGACCTGATTGTTTGTCGCAGTGACGAACCAATTAGCGATCAACTGAAGCGCAAGATTTCTGGTCAATGCGACGTCGATCAAAAGAACGTCATCAATGCGGCTGATGTGAAGAACATTTACGAGTTGCCGCTCATCTTGCACGATGAAGGACTCGATACCCAGATCTGTGAAGTGCTCAAGATTGATGCGCCACTCGACTTGACGCCGTGGCGCCAATTGGTCGCTCGGGTTGAAGCATCAACTGCACCTGTGAGGATTGGTCTCATCGGAAAATATGTGCAATTACAAGATGCCTATCTTTCTGTTGTCGAAAGTTTGAAGCACGCCGGGTTCCATCACGGAGCAAAAGTTGAGATCGTTTGGATTCAGGCGGAAGATGTGGAGGGTCTACTTGCTGATGATCGAATGACAACATTGGACGGAATAGTCATTCCAGGCGGATTTGGTCCGCGTGGCATTGAGGGCAAGATTCGAGCTGCCGAATACGCGCGTGAAAACATGATTCCGTGTTTGGGATTGTGTCTTGGTATGCAGGTGATGACTGTTGAATTTGCGAGAAATGTTTTGGGATTGTCTGATGCCAACTCGACCGAGTTCGACCTTTCAACTCAGAATCCAGTGATCGACATCATGAACGATCAACGAGATGTCACCGATAAGGGTGGCACCATGCGTTTGGGCGCTTACTATGCGGTGCTCACGCCAGGCACACAGGTAGCCAATGCATATGGTGAGCCCGTGGTGAGCGAGCGTCATCGCCATCGCTATGAATTCAATTCCACTTATCGCAGTCGTTTTGAAGAAGCAGGTTTCATCTGTAGTGGCACTTCGCCCGATAAGCGTCTTGTTGAATTTATTGAATTGCAGGGTCATCCGTTTTGGGTTGGAACGCAGGCTCACCCCGAATTCAAGAGTCGCCCCGATCGTCCGCACCCGTTGTTTCGCGAAATGATTGGCGCAGCATTACAGCGTCGAGCCTTGACCGAAAGCACTTCGCGTTCTGCCGATAGCGCTGCTGCTGTTGACGCGAAGTCGTAGATTCATCGGAAGCTATTCCTGATGGCGCATTTTGAGCGCACTTCACGTACCGTTTTGCACGAATGGGTGTTGTGGAAACTCGTTCAGAGTCGGTTTCGTGCTCCAACCGGCGAAGAGTTTGTGCGCACCTATGTCGAGTCGCCAGGTGCCACGGGCATTGTGCCCATACGCATTAACGCTGACAACGAATATGAAGTGGTGATGGTGCGGCAGTATCGACCAGCGGTCAATGCTTACTGTCTCGAGATTCCTGCAGGCATGAGAGATGTGGCGGGG
>JAQCJO010000008.1 GCA_027592925.1 Actinomycetota bacterium
GCTATCCAATTCATCACGATGGCATTTATCTCGGTAACGGTCAATATGTGCACGCTCCGCGCACGGGTGATGTCGTAAAAATTTCTGCAGTGTCGTGGTCAAAGATTGTTGGCGTTGTAAGGCCAAAGTAGGTATGAAGAAAGATTTTGCGCTCGCGCCACCAGGCTGGCAAGGAAGTTCATTTACCTCTGCTGGTATTTCGCACGCCACGTACCGCAAAGGTGCAGGCCCAGGCGTTGTAGTTGTTCACGAAATACCTGGCATTACTCCAAGCGTGCTCGCATTTGCCGAGCGAGTAGTTGATGCAGGATTCACGGTAGTGATGCCATTGTTGATGGGCGAGGTTGGTCAAGAACCGAGCGGAAAATATATGGCCAAGTCGATGAGCAAGATTTGTATCTCGCGCGAGTTCACGACGTTGGCGATGCGACAGAAATCTCCTGTAATTAATTGGTTGCGGGCATTGGCAAAGCAGCTACATAACGAAGTGGGCGGTATGGGTGTTGGCGCGATTGGTATGTGTTTTAGCGGTGGCTTCGCTCTCGGGATGATGGTCGACGACATCATGGTTGCGCCCGTGTTGTCACAGCCTTCAATGCCATTTTCGATGGGTGCTGCTCGCGGTGCCGACTTGGGTTTGAGTTTGGACGACGAAATAATTATTAAGCAACGCGCAGAAGCAGGGTGTCAAGTACTTGGCTTGCGCTTCACTGGCGACAAACTTGTGGGCACGAGGTTCGCATCGTTGCAAAAATTACTTGGTGATGCGTTTATCGCTGTTGAGTTTGAGTCTTCTTCCAAGAGCGACCATTCGGTGCTCACTGAGCAGGTTCAAGAATCTGGTGTGCTACGTGTACTTGAGTTTTTACAACAAAAACTCAAGCCAAATCACTCGTAACAACAAAGCGCGGATCGCGAAAACTCTGTAGCGATTTTGCTACCTGAGAACTCGACGTACAGGTTTGCACGAGATGACGAGCGAGCCTGCCTTTGGCGGCTTTAGCATCGTGACCACCGGCCTTGCCCGATTTTTCATTAATCGCCACCACAATATGTTTGGCCACAATGTTGGTGTCGAGAGTAAATGCGGCCCGATGCTCTTGGGGGAGCAAGTCAATGACCACTGATCCTTTAAATTTTTTGTTGAGCATGGCCGAGAGGTCATCGTGCCACCAGCGCGAAAGTAGTCCCAAAGGTGCAAGTCTGACCCCCATCTTGAGGCGATAGTCGGGCACGGGTTCATCGGCACCAACCGCACCTAAGAGGCCAGAAATAACGATGATGCTGCTGAGCGCGCGGTCGCGTTGTGCTCTAGTGAGAGTTGCAATATCGAGGTGATCCCAAACCACACCTGTGTAGCGCGCGAAGGCGGGTAGTGATGGCGAACCACGCAGGCACGAATTGGCTTGGCGTGCTCGGTCAAGGTGTTTACCCTTTACCCCGAGCAATGTTGCGTCACCACCTTTGAGCGCCTGGAGCCGATCGACAAGTGCTTTTCTCTGAGTGATTAAAGATTTTCCGCATGCACCCGAAGATTCGCGCCAAGGCTTACTTATTGCCCCTCCTTCAGCCTTGCCTTCGGAAGGCGGGAGCAAGATAAATAACGAAGCCACGACACGAAAGTATGGCGCACCCCAAAGTAAAGTTGTGGCATGTACGAAGTGAAACCTGCAACAAGTTGGACGACCGATTTTGATCATGCCGACCCCGCATACAACGCCAATGCCCATGAGATTTGGGACGAGTTGCGCGAAACTTGTCCGGTTGCGCACACCGACCGCTATGGCGGGGCGTGGTTGCCAGTACGTCATGAAGATGTGTCGGCAATTGCTCGTGACACCGATCATTTTTCTTCCGAGGGTGCAGTGCTCTCCAACAAGCCACCGAGGGACGAATGGATTTCCAACGCCCCAATAGGCGGAGCACCGCCGATCACTTCTGATCCACCATTTCATGCCGATGCAAGGCGTCTGTTGCTTCCTGCGTTTAGCCCACAAGTGATCAACGAATGGGAGCCCGAGATTCGTCGTCTCTGCAACGAGCTGATCGACAACATGGGCGAGTCCCTGACTGTCGATGCAGCGGTTCAGTACGCACAAAACATTCCTGTGTACGTGATTGCCCGCATGCTTGGTTTGCCAGTAGAAGACAGTGACTACTTTCGCGACACCGTGCACTTGGTGCTCGAAGGTATTGGTGCACCATTTGGTGAGCGTCAGCAAAGTTTTGAGCAGCTTGACGCATATTTGTCAAAGCACGTGCAAGATCACATTGAGAATCCAAAAGATGACCTCATTGGCTTTTTATTGAATGCAAGAATTTATGACCAGCCGTTGTCGCCAGCGCACGTTGTTGGCACCATCATCTTGTTGATGGTTGCGGGCATTGACACAACTTGGAGTGCGATTGGTTCATCCATTTGGCACCTCGCGCAGTATCCATCTGATTTGGCGCGCATGGTCAATGAGCCAGAACTTCTTCCAACCGCAATCGAAGAGTTGTTGCGCGCGTATGCACCAGTAACGATGGCGCGCATTGTGAGCAAAGATGCCACGATCGGTGGTTGCCCTGTCAAGCGCGGTGACTCTGTGTTGCTGCCGTTTCCTGCAGCCAATCGCGACCCAGAGGTTTTCGATCGCGCCGACGAGGTGGTGATTGATCGCGAAGAGAATCGCCACGTCGCTTTCGGACTCGGCATACATCGTTGTTTGGGATCGAACTTGGCGCGACTCGAGTTACGAGTAGCCGTAGAAGTCTTTATCGCACGGTTTCCCAAGTTTGACCTAGCAAATGCCGATGCAGTGACGTGGAGCCTTGGCCAAGTACGCGGCCCGCGCAAGTTGCCGGTGCGTATTGTGCAACGCTCGTAATTAGTGACCAACTCTCAACCCCCGCACTCCATCGATCTGGACGGGCTAAACCCCGATCAACGCGATGCCGTGCTGCACCCAAGCGGACCATTACTTGTTGTAGCCGGCGCTGGTTCGGGCAAAACTCGCGTGCTGACGCAACGCATTGGGCATCTCATTGCAACGGGCACGCACCCGATGCACATCTTGGCAATCACGTTTACCAATAAGGCGTCGCAAGAAATGCGCGAGCGAGTGGCGGCAATTGTTGGGCCAGTGGCCAAGCAGATGTGGGTGAGCACATTCCATGCTGCGTGTGTGCGTATTTTGCGCACGCAAGCCGAGCACATTGGTTATCCAAAAACATTTTCAATTTATGACCAAAGCGACTCAACGCGATTAGTGGGCTATTGTATGAGAGACCTCGGCCTCGACCCAAAGCGTTTCACGCCTCGTGGTGTGCAAGCACGTATCAGCCTGTGGAAAAACGAGTTGGTTATCCCGCACGATGCGGCTTCGTTGGTTGATAACTCGATCGATGCAAAGTATGTCGATGTGTATCGCGAATACCAAAAACGTTTAGAACGCGCTGGCGCGATGGACTTTGATGACTTGTTGACCAACACGGTGCGACTATTTCGCCAACACCCCGACGTATTGCGCACATACCAAGAGCGTTTTAAGCATATTTTGATTGACGAATATCAAGACACCAACATGGCGCAAAACGAGATCGTGCTGTTGCTAGGTGCGCTGCACCACAACGTGTGTGTGGTGGGCGACACTGACCAGAGTGTGTATCGCTTTCGCGGAGCCGACTTTCGCAACATCATGCAATTTGAAAATGCGTTTCCCGAAGTGACGACTGTGGTGTTGGCGCAAAACTATCGCAGCACGCAAACCATTCTGGATGCCGCAAACGCCGTCATCACGAACAATGTTGATCGCAAGCCCAAAGATTTGTGGACCGACTTGGGTCAGGGTGAAAAAATCATTCGTTACTTTGCGGATGACGAGTTTGGTGAGGCTAATTGGGTCATCAATTGGCTCAAAGAGGTGCACGACTCTGAGCATCGACCGTGGAGTGACTTTGCTATTTTCTACCGCACTAACGCGCAGAGCCGCGTGCTGGAAGAGTCACTCATCCATCGCGGAGTGACCTACAAAGTTATTGGCGGCACCAAGTTTTATGATCGTCGCGAAGTTAAAGACGCACTTGCGTATTTGCGTTTGTCGTACAACACTCTTGACGAAGTGAGCCTCAAGCGAATTTTGAACGTGCCAAAGCGTGGCATCGGTGACACGACCATTGGCAAACTTGATGTGTATGCCAACGAGTGCGGGATCTCATTTGCTCTCGCACTGCGCAAGGCGGCCGAGGCTGGTGTGGGTGCTGCTGCTCTGCGCGGAATTACTGCCTTTAATCAACTGATCGACGAGTGCCAGGCGCTTGTATCTGAAGGCCCAAGCGCGGTGTTGCGCCACGCGCTGAATGCTGGCGGATACATGAGTGAATTGAAGGCCGAAAATACGGTGGAGTCAGCCGGGCGCGAAGAAAACATCAACGAATTGATTGGTGTTGCTGCCGAATTTACTCAAGTTGACGAATTTCTGGAGCAGGTGGCGCTCGTTGCCGACACCGACCAATTGGATTCAGATAATCACGTCACGTTGATGACGTTGCACTCTGCCAAAGGTCTCGAGTTTCCAGTGGTGTTTATTGTGGGAGTGGAGGAAGGAATTTTCCCTCACAACCGCGCGCTCAACGATCCAGTTGAATTGGAAGAAGAACGGCGACTTGCTTATGTAGGCATCACACGCGCAAAAGAACAACTCGTGCTCAGTCATGCATGGAGCAGAAGTCTGTATGGGTCGACTCAGTACAACCCACCATCCCGATTTTTGAGCGAGATTCCCGACGAGTTGATTCAGCGTGAAGGCAGTGTTGACTCTGGCGCGGACTCCGAGCGGTATAGTTTTCGTTCGCACGCCGATCGCGGCTATGCGCCGCAGCAACGCCTCAATCGCAACAACACCAATGTCGCGCCTGCATCAACCGCGCAGCAACAAGATGCCAACCATGGGTTTCGAATTGGTGACGACATCGAGCACCCAACATTTGGCGAAGGCGTGATCATCGAGATTCGTGGCTCAGGCGAAAAAGCGGAGGCAACAATTCGTTTTCGATTGGTGGGAACCAAGCACCTCTCGCTGGCGTGGGCTCCGCTCAAAAAATCAAACTAACAGGGCTTGCGCTTACGGTTTTAATCGTTCAAGTCAATGAGCAGAGTTCTCTGACCTTCGACGATCGGCGTGACATCAATCGGTTTTTGCAATTGATCAACCTGCAGAGTTCGGCCTTCGCAATCGGTGAAGGTATGCGATTGTTTGACTTGCGCGACTAAGCATTCAGAACTTCTGTCAGCAGGGTATGCGTAGTACACCTGCCAGCCCTTGAGAGGGTCGGTGCCGTTGTGCTCGATGACGATCGATCGCTTGCCGTTGACGTCACGCAAATCGGGATACAGAATTGGGCCATTTTTGGCGATCGATTCGGCGACGTCGGTGACCTGACCCACCACAAATGTGCGGTTGCCCGGCACAACTTGGCGCTCAGTGCGGTCTGTAGCAAATGCGGCCATCAGCCACGTAAGGCCGAAGAGAACAGCAAAAAAGAGGAGCCCTCCCACAATTGGCAAAACCGCACGAGCGAGTGGGGAGCGCAGCCGTATTTTCATGCTTCTAGTGTGGCCGATTGGCAAGTGGTATCGGCCGTTTTGCGGGTTGGAATAGGTCACTGTCGAGGGCGTAAGGTTCTGTAGTCGTGAAACGCCCTTACCGAGTTGTTGTGGCCAAACCAGGCCTGGATGGCCATGATCGTGGTGCCAAGACGATCACGCGCGCCCTTCGTGACCACGGCTTTGAAGTGATTTACACGGGTCTACACCAGTTGCCAGAACAGATTGCCGAAACCGCTCTGCAGGAAGACGTGGACGCTGTTGGCTTGTCGTTGTTGTCGGGGGCACACCTCACGTTGTTTCCACGAGTGATGGAAGAACTGCGTGCGCGCGATCTTGGAGACGTGCTCATTTTTGGCGGAGGAGTAATTCCTGATGCCGACGCGATTGAGTTACGCAGTCAGGGTGTTGGAGAAATATTTGGGCCAGGAACCTCTTTGAAAGAAATTGCAACATGGCTTGAGCAAGCGCTCGATGCTCGAGAACAATAAACGCCAGAACAATAATCGCCAGAATAAATGAAAGCTGAGCAATGGATCTTTTTGAATATCAGGGCAAACAGTATTTTGCTCGGTACAACATTCCGGTATCTGCTGGTGGAGTGGCAACAACTGTTGATGAAGCTGTAGCAGTTGCCTTGACCGCGAAGTACCCAGTTGTTGTAAAAGCACAAGTACAAGTTGGTGGACGCGGCAAAGCGGGTGGAATTAAATTGGCCAACGACGAAGCCGAAGTGCGCTTGCACGCCAAAAATATTTTGGGCATGGACATCAAGGGCCATGTTGTGAAGCGCGTGTGGGTAGAACACGCATCAGATATTGCCGAAGAGTATTACGCGTCGTTCACGCTCGATCGCGCAGCAAAGCAGCATCTATTGATGTTGAGTGCCCAAGGCGGTGTCGACATTGAAGATGTTGCCGCAAAAGATCCAACTGCAATTGTCAAGTTGCACATCAACCCAATTGATGGGTTGTCGCTAGCAACTGCGCATCGTGCGTGTGTTGATGCCAAGATTCCTGCCAAAGCACTCGACGGCGTTGCGGACATGCTCGTCAAGTTATACAACTGTTTCACCCAAGGCGACTGTGACTTGGCGGAAATCAACCCACTAATTTTGAAACCAACCGGCGAGATTCACGCGCTCGATGCCAAAGTATCGCTCGATGTAAACGCATCGTTCAGGCATCCAGAGTGGGCCGAATATGCTGCGACCGAAGAGTTGGATGCACGCGAGCAACTTGCGCGCGAAAAGAATCTGCAATACATCGGGTTGGACGGCACAGTCGGCATCATTGCCAACGGTGCAGGCCTAGCGATGAGCACACTCGATGTTGTCAATCAGGTTGGTGGATCGGCCGCAAACTTCCTTGACATCGGCGGTGGCGCAAATGCCGAGTTGATGACGGCGGCGCTTGAAGTGATCAACTCAGACCCCAAGGTCAAGAGTATTTTGATCAATATTTTTGGTGGCATCACTCGTGGTGAAGAAGTTGCCAAGGGAATCGTTGAAGCAGTGAAGCGAGTTGCCCTGCGAGCCCCAATTGTTATTCGTCTTGATGGCACAAATGCCGACGAAGGTCGAAAGATCCTTGCTGATGCGGGAATTCCCGAATCACAACTCATCAGTCGATCAACCATGCTCGAAGCCGCACGCGCCGCTGTCGAGATGGCCGAATAGGAGAACTCGCATGGCAATTTTTGTAGACCAAAACACGAAGGTGATTGTGCAGGGACTGACGGGCGGCCAAGGGCGTTTTCATGGCCTGCGCAACAGGGCGTACGGCACGCAGGTTGTTGGTGGTGTCACGCCAGGAAAAGCCGGACAAGACGTAGAGGGAATTCCTGTGTTCGATTCGGTCGCCGATGCTGTTGCGGCTACAGGGGCAAACGCATCGTTCATTGCAGTGCCACCGAAAGCGGCACCAGCAGCGATTCTTGAAGCAGCCCGCGCAGGAATCGGTTTTGTTGTGTGCATCACCGAGGGCGTGCCGGCACAAGACGAAGCTCGCGTGTTTGCCACGCTGCAACGTGACTATCCCACAACGCGGTTGCTCGGCCCAAACTGCCCAGGAATTATTAGCCCGGGCAAGTGCAATATCGGAATTACTGCTGGCGAAATTGCGCAACTGCCAAGTGCGAGCGGACCGAACGTTGGAATTGTTTCTCGCTCTGGAACTCTCACGTATCAAGCGCTGTACGAGTTGAAGCAGCAGGGCATCGGTGTCAGCACATGCGTCGGTATTGGCGGCGACCCTGTGCCTGGAACTTCGTTTGTCGACTGCCTCGCACAGTTTCAGGCAGACCCAGAAACACACGCAATCATCATGATTGGCGAGATCGGCGGTTCAGCCGAAGAAGAGGCTGCAGAGTTCATCACCAATCATGTGACCAAGCCGATGAGTGCATACATCGCAGGTGTAACTGCACCTGCTGGCAAAAAGATGGGCCACGCTGGCGCCATCGTGTCTGGTGGCAAGGGCACGGCACAGGGAAAGATGGATGCATTACGCGCGGCTGGTGTTCAGATTGGTTTGAATCCAACCGAAGCCGGAATACTCATGGCGGAGATCGTTCGGACAATACGCTCTTAGTAAATGAATCGCGAACAATCACTGAGGTATCTGCCAGGCCTTGACGGTCTGCGCGCGGTTGCGGTGATCGCTGTGATTTTGTATCACGCCAATAAGAGTTGGCTGAGTGGCGGCTTCCTCGGCGTTGAAGTATTTTTTGTCATCAGCGGTTATTTGATCACAATGCTGCTGATCAATGAGTCGCAGGAAAATGGAAAGATCAATTTCAGAGCTTTCTGGATGCGTCGCGCGCGAAGGTTGTTGCCTGCATTATGGACTCTTTTGATTGGTGTCACCACGTATTGCGCATTGTTCGAGCGCGACACGCTTGGAAACCTGCGCGGAGATGTGGTGGCTGCATTTGTGTACGGCTTCAACTGGTTTCAGATCTGGGTTGGCACCTCATATTTCAGCGCATTTGGTTTTGTGCCGCTTCGACACCTGTGGTCGCTGGCGGTTGAAGAACAGTTTTATTTGGTGTGGCCGGTATTGATCGCGGTTGTGCTCAAGGTTTTTGGCCGCAGACCGTTGCTGTTAGGGGCTCTGTTTTTTGCCGCGTCCATTGCGGTATCCATCTATGTTGCGAAAACGTTTGAGCCTGGTGCGAATGGTTCGGTGCTCGAAACCCCGGATCACTACGTTGCACTCTTCGGACACGCTGTTTCGAAAGTTGATTTTTTATTTTTGGGAACGCTTGGAAGATCGGGTGGTTTGCTGATTGGCTCGGCACTTGCTTTTTGGTGGAAGCCCTCAATGTTTCATAGCGATCACCCAACGTCAGAGCGCCACATTGTGTCTGTTGTTGGTTGGGTGGGCGTACTTGGGCTTGGCGCAATGTTGTGGAGTTTTCACGATGTCGTTGAAGGTGGTGCCGACGGTGGCACCAGTGGCTACGCGCCGTTATTCCAGGGCGGTTTTCTTCTCGTCGGGCTTGCCAGCATCGCAATCATCGCTGCCGCTGTGCACCCTCACACATTGTTAGCAAAACGAGTCCTTGGCAACCCAGTATTGGTGTACATCGGTCAGCGGTCGTATGGCTTGTACTTATTTCATTGGCCGATCTTTCAGTTTTATCGACAATTTGCCGGCAAAGGTCTCACCGTTATCGAGTTTGTTGTGCTGTTTGCACTTGCACTTGCCGTTACCGAAGTTTCGTATCGGTTCATTGAGATGCCAGTGCGCTCTGGAGGCCTTCGTGAAGCGTGGGGCAAGTTCCGCCATTCACGACTCGAGTCGGACAGAGAAAAACGTCAGGGCATTATTGCCATTGGCGTTGTTGTCGCAGTCGTGCCGATTTTTGCATTAGTAAGTCTCGCAACTGCACAAGTCAAGTTGGACGACATCGGTCAGAGCCTTGCCGACGGAGAGAGCAGTGTTGTCAATGTGATGACAAGTACAACGGTTGCCGTTTCGACGATAACTACGATGCCTGGTGCAGCCGGTGTTGCAGGCACCGTTGTGCCTTCGCCATCGACAACAACGCTTGATGGACAGGTCATCGAGATCATTGCCATTGGCGACTCGGTGATGCTGGGTGCTGCCAATGTGCTGACAGAACGTGGAATCACGGTGGACGCGCTGAAGAGCAGACCGTTTCGTCAGGCACTCGAGATTGGTAACTACCTCAAGTCGGTAAACCGGCTTGGCGAGATTGTGATTATTCACCTCGGCACAAATAACTATGTTGATCAAAAAACGCTGGACGACATCATGGTTCCTTTGTCCGATGTGGACACCGTTGTGTTTGTGACAAATCATGTGCCAAGCAAAAAATGGCAAGACCCAAACAATGTGTTGATGCGGGCAATGCCAGACAAATACGGCAACGTCAGGATCCTTGACTGGTACACAATTGCAGTAGCACATCCAGAATATTTGTACGGAGACAAAATTCACCTCAACCCAGAAGGTCGGGCCGTATATGCCGACCTGATCATGCAAGCAATAGGAAAGTAGTGTTCCAGTCATGACATCTTCAGCAACATCACCAGTACGAGTAACTGTTACCGGAGCAGCCGGACAAATTGGATACAGCCTGCTGTTTCGCATCGCTTCGGGCGCAATGCTTGGTGCTGATACTCCAGTGATTTTGCAATTGCTTGAAGTAACTCCTGCACTTGGTGCGCTAGGCGGAGTGAAAATGGAGTTGGACGACTGTGCGTTTCCAAACCTCGTCGACGTAGTGATGACCGACGACCCAAACATTGCATTTGGTGACACCGATATTGCCTTGCTTGTTGGTGCGATGCCACGCAAGGAAGGTATGGAGCGCAGCGATTTGTTGTCGGCAAACGGCGGCATTTTCAAGCCACAAGGTGCGGCCATTAGTGCCAATGCCAAAAAGAACATCAAGGTGTTGGTCGTGGGTAACCCAGCCAACACCAATGCCGCAATCGCTATGCATAACGCCAAGAACATTGACCCACGTCAGTTCACGGCCATGACCCGCCTCGACCACAACCGTGCGATCAGCCAACTGGCACAACGCGTTGGGCGCCCAGTTTCATCAATTAAAAAGATGACGATCTGGGGTAATCATTCGACGACACAGTATCCAGACTTGTTTCATTGCGAAGTTGATGGCAAGAATGCTGCACAACTCGTCAATGATCAGACATGGGTTGAAGAAACGTATATTCCAACCGTCGCCAAGCGCGGTGCTGCAGTGATCAAGGCTCGCGGATCTTCGTCGGCAGCAAGTGCAGCGAATGCGGCAGTAGACCATATTCGTTCATGGGTATTGGGTACGCCGGCTGGCGACTGGGTTTCTATGTCGGTGCCATCCGACGGTAGCTACGGCGTACCGCAAGGCGTGATGTCATCGTTTCCTTGCGTTTGCGAAAACGGTGAGTACAAAATTGTGCAAGGCCTCGAGATTGACGCGTTTAGCCGCGCGCGGATAGATGCCTCTGTTGCCGAACTCATCGAAGAGCGCGATGCTGTACGTGAACTTGGCTTGATCTGAAACTTGGTTTAGCCCGAGGTTTGGGGAAATGCTGCTCTGGTGTCGGCACGCGAGCGAGTGCAACCAAGTGGGTCTTGTTTTACTAGTTTTTTCAACTCCCTAGTGGGGGAGAGTTGTCGTCCCGCACGCCACGCATTCAAATATTTTTGTGGCCAAATCTCACCCCGCAACAAAAATGCCTCGACTACAGGACACACACGTGACATTCCTAAATGTGTGTGGCACCTGGTGACGCGGGCATTACCCGATGAGCCCACGACGCCAATCCAATCGCCAGCACTGACTCGCTGACCTCTCGCCACTTTTACTCTGCCGAGGTGGGCGAAGTAGTAGCGCACGTTGTCGTCTCCAACAAGGGTGATCGTCTTGCCGCCGCGGGTACCAAGAGCATCAATTTCTTTCACCCATTTGTCAATCCTGCGCGTTTGGGTGATCGTGCCTGCAGTTGGTGCGAGCACACGGGCGTAACAACCCTCTACATCGACAGCAGGGTAGTCAATGTGGTCGCGTGGATAGTTGACTGCAACTTTAGAGAATGGAAAAACATAGAGTACAGGAGACTCATCGTCAGCGACCAGACTCTGCGCAGGAATCAGGAGCGTGAAAATTGCGACAATTGCTACAGTTATTTTCGCTTTATAAATCTTGTTGATGCATGGCTTCAAGCGCATACTTGCGATCGTAGTGTGGCGGCGCCAAATGTTACGGTTGATCTATGAAGAGAAAATTTTTTATCGATACAGACACCGCAAGTGATGATGCTGTTGCTCTGATCATCGCGCTGCGCCACGGCGATATAGATGTGGTTGGCATTGGTGTAGTCGCCGGCAATGTGCCACTTGAGATGGGTGTACAAAATGCTTTGTACACACGCGAATTGTGCGGGTCAAGCGCACCTGTTTATGTTGGTGCAGCCAAGCCACTTGTGCGAGAGCTGCGTACCGCGCAGTTTGTGCACGGCACGGATGGCATGGGGGATATCGGACTTGACCTCAAGGGAAGACAGCCAAATGTTGGTGACGCAGTTGATGAATTGATTAAGGCGGCGCACGAGTTTGATGGAGTACTTGAACTGGTGACGCTTGGACCGCTGACAAACATCGCACTCGCGCTAAAAAAAGATCTGAGCATTGCAACCAAGATCAAACGTTGTGTGGTGATGGGCGCAGTTGCCGACCACATTGGCAATGTCACGCCCGTTGCAGAATTCAATATGTGGGTCGATCCAGAAGCCGTAGATGTGGTGTTGCAATCTGGAATGAACCTTGAGTTTGTTGGTTGGGACATCTCGCGTAAGTTTGCGGTGATCACACAAGCAGAGTCGGCAATGTTGCGGGCCATGGACACGCCATTTGCAACATTTACTATTGACATTCAACGAGTGCTTGAAAAGTTTTGCGCAAACGAAACGCACCTTGCTGGATTTGACTTGCCGGATCCGATTGCCATCGCATACGCCATTAATTTGAGCGTGGCTGATGAAGTGCGCGAGATGCACCTCGTTGTCGAAACTCAATCTGAAGCAACCGAAGGCATGGTGGTGATGGACACGCTTGGTGTATTGCATCAGACCCCGAATGCGCTCGTAGTAACAAGCGCAAGACATGATGTGTTTATGTCGATGCTGATGGATGCGCTCGAAGTATGAGCCAGCATTCTCCGCTCAATCAGGCATTCGTGCAATTGGGTGTCACTACTCGAAATGGACATGACGAGTCGATGCACTACGGGGCAGTGGTTGGTTTAGGGCGAGACGGGTCGATTGAGTTTGCCCTTGGCGACCCAACCACAATCGTGTATCCGCGGTCGTCTACTAAACCAATTCAGGCAACAGCCATGGTGGCAAGCGGACTCAACTTGCCTCCACGCTTGTTGGCGCTTGTGTGCGCAAGCCACGACGGGTCGCCAATGCATCTTGTTGCCGCACGCGAAATCTTGGCAACGGCCGGTTTAACCGAAGATGATCTGGGTAACACCAAGGACTATCCGCTCGATAATGCTGCTGCTGCAGAGGTGTTGCGCGGTGGCGGAGTGAAAACAAAGTTGCAAATGAACTGTTCGGGTAAGCACTCTGGCATGCTGGCCACGTGCGTGCATAACAACTGGTCACATGACGAGAGCTATTTAAGCGAGTCACACCCATTGCAACAGTGCATTACGCAGATGGTGCCAGAGTTGAGCGGCGAAGAAGCGGCATTCATTGGCATCGACGGTTGTGGTGCGCCAGCACACGCCATGTCGCTCACTGCGCTTGCGCGCGTTTTTCGCACCGTGGTCATGTCGGATCCAACAAGTGCGCCGGGCAAAGTTGCCCATGCAATGCGCAGTCATCCAGAGATGGTGGGTGGTCCAACTCGCGACGTCACATTGCTGATGCAAGGCGTGCCAGGGCTGCTTGGAAAAGATGGCGCAGAAGGTGTATTTGCGGTTGCGATGCCCGATGGGCGAGCAGTTGCACTCAAGATCGCAGACGGAGCAAATCGCGCGCGACCACCAATGATGAAAGCAGCGTTAGAAGCGCTTGGTATCGACACATCGCGAGTAGATCCGAAAGCCTTTGACTCAACGATCTATGGACACGGCAAGCCAGTTGGCAATGTGCGCATTACCGCAAAGTTGTGACTAGTTAATAACTATTAACTAACCCTCGTAATACGAGTCGGCAATTGTGAGCGCCTGATCGATGATTGCAATTCCCTCGCGCACTTCGTCTGGTGTTGCATTGCACGGTGGCACAACATGGGTGCGATTGAAATGCACGAATGGCCAAAGTCCGAGTTTTTTACACTCGGCTGCAAAGTCGGCCATTGGTTTGGCATCTGCACCTGAGGCATTAAACGGAACAAGGGGCTTGCGCGTTTCGCGATTACGTACGAGTTCAATTGCCCAAAAAACGCCTAGTCCGCGAACATCGCCGACTGATGGGTGATTTGCCTTGAGTTTTTCAAGTTCTGGACCGATGACATCGGTACCAAGCATGCGAGCATTCTCAACAATCTTTTCTTCTTTAAAGATGTTGATAGATGCAACAGCAGCAGCACACGCAAGAGGGTGACCGCTGTAGGTGAGTCCGCCTGGATATACGCGATCTTTAAACGAATCGGCAATCTTCTGGCTGATGATCACACCACCGAGCGGAATATAACCAGAGTTCACTCCTTTGGCAAAACAAATCAGGTCTGGTGTAACACTCCAGTGATTCACCGCAAACCATTCGCCGCAACGGCCAAAACCGGCCATCACTTCGTCACACATCATCACGATGCCATAACGATCGCATATTTCGCGAACACCTTTGAGATAACCAGCGGGTGGAACCAAAATTCCATTCGTACCAATAACTGATTCAAGTCCAATCATCGCCACGGTATGTGGCCCTTCCACCATCAAGACTTCTTCTAAGTGCTGCAACGCACGTTGACACTCTTGCTCGTCGCTCGAAGAGTGAAATGCAGATCGGTATGGGTACGGGCCCCAAAACTTGACTGCACCCGATGCACCTGTCTCGTTTGGCCAACGGCGTGGGTCGCCAGTAAGCGCGATGGCGCCAGAGGTTGATCCGTGGTACGAACGATACATTGTCAAACATTTGTGACGACCCGTGTGCAGTTTGCTCATGCGCACAGCATTTTCTGCTGCCTCTGCACCGCCGTTAGTAAAGAACACCATGTTGAGATCGCCAGGCGCGAGTTCGGTGATCAGGCGTGCAGCTTCGGAGCGAGACTCGTTAGCAAATGGGGGAGCAACCGTGCACAACTTGCCAGCTTGTTCTTGAATTGCTGCAACAAGTTTTGGATGTTGGTGACCAATGTTGAGGTTGACAAGTTGGCTTGAAAAGTCGAGGTACTTTTTGCCAGTCGAATCCCAGAAGTAACTGCCAAGTCCACCCGTGATTTCTACTGGGTTGAGCGTTCCTTGCGCAGACCACGAGTGAAATACGTGGGCGCGGTCGTCGAGATATGCCTGGGTCTTTGTTGCTTCAAGTGTCATGACAACAGCCTAATCTGCGACTATTACAACGCTTACGATTCCTGTTAGTTGAGAGTTGCCACAACCCGCTTGTGTAATTGTGGCCATGCTCCAGCCAATCCGGCGTGCAGCGAAAAAGTCTCCACTTTGTCGAGCGTCACCCATTGCAGATCTTCCGATTCGGCATTAGCGGCGAATGCTCCCGCGTCGCTGTTGGTGTGTGCAATCACGGTGTCGTATCGCCACGGGCCATGGTTGTCGCTAAATACATCGCGCACCAGATAGTCATCACTATTAATGCCAGCTTCTTCTGCGGCTTCGCGGCCAGCGGCGGTTACAGAATCTTCGTGACTATCGAGTGCGCCTCCCGGCAGAGCCCACGTTCCGCCACCGTGTGTCCATGCAGCACGCAGTTGTAACAACACGTGCGGCTCAGACATGTCGAGACGAATGAGCAACAGACCTGCAGCGCCATGGAGTCCCCAATGTTTATGACCGCATGAGCACATCACCCATCCGTCGCCGTCTCGAAAAGCCATGAGTTAGATCGTAGTTTCGGTTTCGGCCTGAGCCTCAAGGCGAGCATTTGCTCGTGTAGTGGCACGCGCAGTTGCTTGAGCCGCAGTGATCTCGGCATGGTGAGCATGACATAACACTTCGAGACCGCCTCGACCTGTGGCATCTGGTTGCAAGTGGTGATGGCACCCTGGTCCGTAACCCTTGCCTTCACGAGGTTCGATGTGATTGACCTCGCAGTCGCGCCGCGCTGCGGTACAGCCAACACGGATGCAGTGGTATTTGGCTCGGCGCTTCGCGGACGATCGAGCAAATCGCCAGATGTGTTCGCGTTGCCAGGCGCGACCACACTTGTCTGAGCACCAAGTAGTGCGTCGCTTGCCCGTAATGATTTCGTTGCACCAGTGGCAGCGCCCGATTTCGCCTTGCCATTTGGTCAGTGAGCACGTGATGCGCTCGGCAACGAGCGGTGGCAACTCGAGTTTGTTAACTGCATGTTTCGTTTGCTTGCGTTGAGTAGCCATGGGCGTTTACAAACAATAACGCTCCCGAAACATTGTGTAGATGCTTTGGAAATGTTTTTGGCCTAACTTGCCATGCAGTTGGTTTGCAGCGTGGCCTCCAACAAATATGCACATTCAAAATGTCTATTGGAGGCAACATGAAAGTAAGTCAAAAACGGTTTGTCAAAGCAGCACTATTTGGCATTGTGGCAGCAAACGCATTACCCACTGTGGCATTTGGTGCCGAAGAGGCTTCGATCCAAGAAGTTGCTCAGGGCCTGCAAACCACTCTCGACAATGTCTGGATCATGATAGCTGCGACCCTTGTGTTGTTCATGCAGGCTGGTTTTTCCCTTGTTGAGGCTGGGATGATTCGTGCGAAGAGCGTGGCAAACGTGATGATGAAGAATTTGATGGATCTTTGTCTTGGTGCGCTTGCGTTTTTTGCAGTTGGATTTGCAATCGCGTTTGGTGGAGATATGTCTGGAGTTGGAAAATTTCTTGGTGGTTCGGGTTGGTTCTTGGGTGAGGGTTCATTTACTTACGGCAACCTGACACCTTCCACCTTTTTCGTGTTCCAAGTTGCGTTCGCAGCCACAGCTGCAACGATTGTGTCTGGGGCAATGGCTGAACGAACGAAATTTAAATCGTACGCGATCTATTCGATCGTGATTTCAGCGTTAATTTATCCAATTGTGGTGCGTTGGCAATGGGGTGGAGGATGGTTGTATCAACTTTCTACGCCTTTTCACGACTTTGCGGGATCGAGCATTGTGCACATGACAGGAGGAGTCGCGGCGTTTGCGGGAGCGAAGGCGCTTGGTCCTCGCATTGGCAAGTACGGTGCCGATGGCACGGTAAAGGTAATCGCTGCTCACTCAATTCCTTTCGTGCTGATTGGTGTTTTCATCTTGTTTGTTGGCTGGTTCGGGTTTAACCCTGGTTCGCAACTAGGTGCCGATCCAATTATTGGACGTATTGCATTAACCACACTGCTGTCTGGTTCTGCCGGTGCGGCGGTAGCAATGCTTGTTACCTGGATGAAAGGTAAGCCAGACGTTGCGATGACTGGCAATGGATTGCTGGCCGGCTTAGTTGGTGTTACTGCAGGATGTTTTGCCGTAACTACCGTTGGCGCGACAATAATTGGGGCAGTCTCGGGACTGCTTGTAGTTCTTTCTTCCAACTTCTTTGACAAAATCAAAATTGACGATCCAGTTGGCGCAATCTCGGTACACGGTGTGTGCGGAGCCTTTGGCACCATTGCTGTAGGCCTCTTCTCCAACGAGTCCTCTGATGGCGTTATTGCTAAGGGATTGTTCTACGGCGGTGGAACCGACCAACTGGTGAGTCAGATCATCGGGGTGGTTTCGATCGCAGCGTTTGTTTATATCACTGCGACAATTCTATTTGCAGCTCTCAAGGCGACTGTCGGTCTGCGAGTGAGTGAAGAAGAAGAAATTGTTGGGCTCGATATTTTTGAGCATGGTGCCCTTGGCTACGGCAGTGGCGAATAGGGATTAATAAAGTCGCCGAGAACTCGAGTTGTCCGTCCCAGTGACAACTCGAGTTCTCGTGCAAGACCATACGAAATTGTTTGAGAACGCAAACTTTTTTGTACGTCGCGAATAACCCAGCCGTGGGTTTTGTCTACCCACGTCGGGTGCATTACCGGTTTTTCAAAGACCGCTTTGCCAGACGAAGAAATGGTGAGCGCAGTTGTAGCAATTACTGCGTCTTGGCTGTTGATGGGCCAACGTTCGTCGGTGGGCAAATTGGATAACACATTGCCTAATCCGTACATCACCCACACGCCATTGACTTGATTTGTTGGCTGCACGACGTGAACGTGGTGACCAACGATCAAGTCAACAAGTCCAGATGCGGTGAGTTCGTCGGCGATTGATGTTTGCATCGAATTGGCGTTCGAGTCTTTTTCGGTTCCCCAGTGCATGCTCACGATGGTGGCTTGTGACCCCAACTCGCGAGCACGTTGTGCATCACGCAAAATACGTTGTGTGTTAATGATGGCAGAGCGCCATTGCGTCTCATTGGGCATGATGAGGCCGTTATAACTAAACGTGTACGAAAGGTGAGAAATCTTGATGCCTCTGACTTCAAAGACAAGTGGCTCTATCTCGTCTGGTGTTCGCGCCATTCCTGATTGTTTTACGCCTACGTCTTGAAGTGCGTTGACGGTTGCATCGATGCCGTCGTTGCCTCGGTCGTAGGTGTGATTGCTCGCAGTTGAGCAACGATCAAATCCGGCGTCGGCAATGGCAGTGGTGATTTCCTTTGGCACACCAAAGAATGGGTATGTCGAAAGCTCTTCGCCATCTGGCGCAATTGGCGTTTCGAGATGACAGACAGCAATGTCGACACCACTTATTAATGGTTTGATATCTAGAAACATCGGGCGAAAGTCGTAGTCGAGTTGTGTTTCGGCAGTTGAGTTGGCAATTGCCGTGCGCTTGGCTTGATCGATGAGGGGAGTGTGCGAAAGTATGTCGCCAGTAAAGGCAAAGGTAATTGCTTTCGGTGGCGCAACGGTTGTAGGAGCAATTGAAACCACCGCCACAGTCGATGGTGCACCAGAAGTTGTTGCAGTGCAACCTGTCGTGATGCAGGTCAACACAAACATCAATCGACTGCGTTTCACGCAACCAATCTATTGCAGCTTGATTACCGCCGAGTGTGCTTGTTATCGCGGATTGTTGGCAATGAACTCAACCATGATGTCGGCCAGTTCTTCACCTTTGTTTTCTTGCAAGAAGTGACCCGCGTCTTTGATCGTCACGTGTGGTTGGTTGGCTGCACCTGGCACGTCTCGCACAAACGCTTTTTCACCGCCCGCGGTGACAGGATCTTGGTCGCTAAAGGTGCACAAGAACGGTTTTTCAAACTTGCGCAGCACTCCCCACGCGATTTCGTTGTCGCGATTAGATACATCGTCAATCGTCACTGGAACGAATGTTGGGAAGATGCGCGCCCCCGACTTGTAGGTCTCGTCGGGAAATGGTGCATCATAAGCAGCGACCTCTGTAGAGGAAAGTGCCTTGAGGCTGCCGCCGTTAACAATGGTGCCAACAGGAAACGTTGGAGTGGTTTGCGAGAAGTTACGCCACTGCATGAATGCATCATTCGAAGAAAAATCTGCTTTTTGACCAATCGGAAGGCCGGTATTGCCAGCAACGACTCGATCAAATCTTTCTGGCTCGGCGGTGACGAGCCGCAGACCAACAAGTCCGCCCCAGTCTTGACCGAAGAATGTGATGTGGCGAAGTTGCAGTTTGTCAAAAATCAGTTCACTCATCCATGCAACGTGCCTGGCATATGAGTAGTCGGTTTGTTCAGTTGGTTTGTCAGAGCGACCAAAGCCGACCAAGTCGGGCGCTACAACTCGGTGTCCTGCTGCGAGCAGGATCGGAATCATTTTGCGATAGAGATAGCACCACGATGGCTCGCCATGCATCAACAACACTGGATCAGCATCGCGCGGGCCTTCATCGATGTAATGCACGCGCAACGTGCCGCCCTCGAGGTCGGAAATATCGAAATAGTGTGGCTCGTAGTTATAGCCATCAAGATTGGCAAAATGTTCGTCTGGTGTGCGCAATGTTTTCATGTTGTTGTCCTTTGCAGTATTAGATGGTTGTTGCTGTGAGATCGTCGCCGAGCACGATTTCGCCTGCGAAGTGCGCGGCGGCAAGCGCGCGCCACTCTTCTTCTTGGCCAGGCTGAATGCTCGGTACGTAGTGTGTCAAAATCAACTTTTTCACGCCAGCGCGTGTTGCCGTTTGTGCTGCTTGTTCGACCGTGGAGTGGTAATCCAAAATGTCAAGGAACCGTTTGTTTTTTACAAGGCTGACGAGATCTGCGCGCAATACGGTTTGCACATATGCATCGGCACCTTTGCAAATGGCGTCCAGGGTTTCGCACGGTATGCCGTCTCCGCCGAGCACAACTGATTTGCCCTCGTGCTCAACACGGTACGAAACGGTTGGTTCAACAGGTGCGTGATTGGTCTCGCCAACCGAAACCTGTGCTTCGCCGAGCGTGAATGTCATGCCGGGTGTTACTTCGGTGACGATGATTTTTGGTTGCCACCACAACGTGTCGGGGTGATGCGCAAGCCGGTAGCTGATGTCGGGAGCAAGTGACGCGAGTATTCCAATCACCACTTCTTGCGTGCGTGGTGGTCCGTATATATGGAGAGGAGTTTCGGCCTGGCTCATGATGTAGTGCGTGGTGATGACATCGTTGAGATCGGTGAGGTGATCACTGTGCAGATGAGTGATGAGTACGCCCGACAAGAAGATGGGTAATGAACCGGCTCCAGTGAGTCGCATCACCACGGCGCGACCAGCGTCGACCAAAATTTGAGTTGCGCCAGCTTTTACCAACGTTGCTGGGCCACCGCGATTTGCGTCTGGCATTGGACTTCCTGTGCCGAGCAAAATGACTTCCATGAGGTCTCCTGTAGTGCGATTACGAACATAGCAAACTTTATGCATACACTATGAGAAAACTTGGTCAATGCAAGAATCGGAACCGAAGTAGTCGGAAGATGGGGAAGAGTGAGATGGCTCAAAACAAATCGATACACCCAAACGAACCGCATTTTGCAGGAACAATTGATTCGTCATATCAGACGTCCTTACCGGCATGGCCCGAGCTGCCAAAGGGTCTGCACGGGGCCAACGTCATCACCATCGTTTTTGATGACATGGGTTTTTCTCACCCAAGTTGTTTTGGCAGCACACTCCACACTCCCAACATCGATCGTCTCGCGCAAAACGGTTTGCGCTACACCGGTTTTCACACAACAGCGTTGTGCTCGCCTTCGCGCGCAAGCTTGTTGACAGGTCGTAATCATCACGCAGTTGGTATGCGTGGCGTATCCAACTGGAATACAGGTTTCCCAAATATGCGCGGAGGCATCACTCCGAAGGCCGCCACGATGGCGGAAGTTTTACGACTTGAGGGTTATGCAACTTTGTGTGCAGGTAAATGGCACCTTGCACCAATGGAGGAGTGCGCTGCAGCAGGCCCGCACACCAACTGGCCATTGCAAAAAGGATTCGATCGCTTCTACGGATTTCTGAATGGTGAGACCGATCAGTTTTATCCTGAACTCACTCAGGACAACCAACATGTTTTGCCGCCGCGCACCCCAGAAGAGGGTTATCACCTCTCAGAAGATCTTGTTGATCAATCAACAACCTGGATTCGTGATCTGGTTTCGGTGCGACCCGATCGTCCGTTTTATTTGTATCTTGCATTCGGCGCACAACATGCACCGCATCATGCACCAGATAGTTATTTGGCAAAGTGGCGCGGCAAGTTTGATGAAGGCTGGGACGTGCATCGCGACGTTTGGTTTAAGCGACAGATCGAGATGGGCATTGTTCCGCCGGACACCGTGCTTTCGCCGCGCAACCCTGGCGTGCGCCCATGGGTGGAGCTGAGTGTCAACGAAAAACTGTTTGCGTGCCGATTGCAAGAAGCTTTCGCGGCAATGCTCGATCACACCGACGCGCAGATTGGTCGCTTGCTCGACTTTCTTGACAAACACAATCTGACCGACAACACCATGATCGCATTGCTTTCGGACAATGGTGCGAGTCGTGAAGGTGGACCACAAGGTGTTGTTGACGAATTTAGTTTTTTTAACGGCATGTGGGAAGACGTAGACGACATGGTTGCCAACCGGCTTGACGACATTGGCACCAAGAACGCACACTCCAACTATCCGTGGGGTTGGTCGCAAGTGGGCAATACACCGAGTCGTTGGTACAAGTCGCAAACATACGGTGGTGGAATTCGTGACTCATTGATTCTTCACTGGCCAAAAGGAATTGATCAGCCAGGTGGCATTCGCTCACAGTTTTGCCATATCACTGACATAGCGCCAACGGTATATGAAGCGCTTGGCATCACTGTTCCGTCTGTAGTCAATGGGCACGGACAAATGCCGATACACGGCGAGAGCCTGACATACACGTTCAATACTTCAACGCGAGAAACCAAGCGCGGTCCACAGTATTTCGAGATGATGGGGCATCGCGCGATCTGGGCCGACGGTTATAAGGCGGTCACTTTCCACGACCAAAACGTGCCGTACGAAAACGACACGTGGGGTTTATACAAACTCGACGAAGATTTTTCGGAGATGCATGACTTGTCGGTAACACAGCCAGCAAAGCTCAAAGAGATGATTGCGTTGTGGTGGGAGCAAGCAGAGTTACATGGTGTGTTGCCGCTTGACGATCGAGACATCGAGATTTTCGGTTCAAAGTCGCGTCCTGGTTCGCCGCACTACGGAAACACCTATACGTATTATCCACCCGTTGCGCATATTCCGGCAGATGCATGCCCATTGTTGAGCGGTCGGGCCTGGACGATTACTGCAGACGTAGTTGTAGGCAATCAGCCGATTGAGGGCGTGATCTATGCACGCGGCGCCCACAACGTCGGACACTCGTTCTTTGTCAAAGATTCTGTTTTGCACTTTGACTACAACGCGCTTGGTAAGCATCAGCGAGCAAGCGCTCCGATTTCATTGCAACCTGGCAATCATCAGATTGGTGTTCGGTTCGATCGCGAAGATTCAACAGGCACGATCACGCTGACGGTCGATGGCAAAGATGTTGGCTCGGTGCATATCCCGAAGATTGTTCGAGTGCTGGGCTCAATGGGAATGGATTTAGGAAGCGATCAGTTGTCGCCTGTGGTCGGCGACTACGTTGCGCCATTTGCATTCAACTCCACTCTCTCGAAAGTGCATTTTGAAATTCGAAGTCGAGCAACAAAAGCAGACATTGATGCCTTCTTAATCACTGAAGCAGCAAAGGAATAACACTTTTATGTCAAACGAACTGATTCTCGACTCGTTGCAGCGCCGCATGAAGGCCTTGCATTCGCTGTACGACCAGGCTTTAAGTACGATGACGATTGATCATGTCAATCACTTTGAGCGCGAGGGCGTCATGCCAATCGCTTTCAGTCTGTTTCACATTGTCAACGTGATTGACGGATCGTTCATGCTGATCACCGGTGTCGCCCCGATCTGGAACGACGAGTGGAAGGCCCGTGTCAATCCGTCTATTGCCGATCATGGCAAACATAAAACAGTGGAAGAAATGGTTGGCCAACGCATTGGCAACTACGAAGCTTTTCAGGAGTACTTGCAATTGGTTTTTGGCCGCGTGCACTCATGGCTCGAGACTTTGGATCCAAACGAACTCACCCGTGTCGTTATTGCCCGTCCGTTTCCGCCGCAGATTGAGTCGACATATTCGGCTCGCGTGGCGGGCGAGGTGGGTATCACGGTGTTGGATGCGGTCGAGTGCTGGATCTACCAACACGGATTGCGTCACATGGGCGAGATTGAACTTGCTCGCGGGCTTGTTGGTCTTGGGGGAATGACGAGCTAGGGCAGTTATCTGCAGCGATTGCGAATTATTCCAACGCCCTCAAGGGTTGTCTCAATAATGTCGCCGCGCTGCAAGTAGATGGGTGGCTTGTGCCCATGACCAACACCAGCAGTGGTACCAGTAAAAATTGCGTCACCAGGAAACAGCTTGCAGATGCCCGAGAGGTACGAAACGATTTCGGAAATGTCGAAGATCATGTCGCTCGTCTTGGTGTCTTGGCGCGTCTGGCCGTTGATCGAGCATGTGAGACGCAAATCGTCGCGACTTGGGTTGTCCTGCATGTCGGCAACCCACGGACCCATCGGGGTAAAACCTGTGCGACTCTTGCCAAGGCTGAACTGTGGTGGCACGCCGCTGTATTGCAGTGTGCGGTCAGAGATGTCTTGGCCTGCAGTGATGCCTGCGATGTGTTTCCACGCATCTGCTTGAGCAATATTGGTGCCACCACTACCGATCACAATGACGAGCTCCGACTCGTAGTCGCATGTTGTACCAACAAGATGAACGTCGCCAGAGGGCGTGTTGATTGAGCTTTGAAACTTGGCAAACATGAGTGGGGTAGTTGGTATTGGGCTACCCATTTCTTCGGCATGCTTTTTGTAGTTCAGTCCTACCGCAAACAGCTGTCGCGGTTGAGGCACGGGACAGTCGAGTTGTTCGATTGAGCAAATAGTCCCGTCTGTTGAACTCAGCGTTGCAGCATGCGTGCGAAGCGATTGCCAAGCCGAATAGCACGCCATCACATCGCTTGGCAGCGCGCCGTTGCTGGAGTGCTCAACATCTACAACCCGAAACTCGGTTGATGATCCAATTACAAAATGTGCCCGACCTTGAACCGACGCAAGTTTGAGCGACATAATGATCTTTAGGAACGGATTTAGATGCGACCGTATGCGGCGCGTCGCTGTGCTTCGGCCTTTGCTCTGTCGAGACGATCTTTTTCTTTACGCTCTGCACGTGCACGACGCTTTTCGTCTTGTGCTCTTGCATCAACAGTTGAGCCACCGGTTGCGCCACGAGTGGTGGTTACTGGTGCACTTGGAATTTTGAATCGATCATCAGTTAAAACAAGTTTGCGGAAACCGCCAAGTGAAACCGAGTACTGAACCGCCATGAGGCGCACTGCATCAAGTCCAAATGATTCAACGAGTGCTGGGATCACCAGTTGCAAATCCTCGACGCTTGGGTCGTCAGACTGATCACCGAGCAACTCGATTGCTCGCTCTGTTGCGCCTTCACCGAACAACACGCCGGTGTCGAGGTATGAGCGACGCTCTTTCATTGCTTCACGAATCTTTGGTGCGAGCGTGGCTGGCTCGGTAAATGCGCCGGCAGGAAGAGCAAGCACCTTGGCAAGGGCGTCGCGCAGTTTTTCTTCAACTGCTCCAGCAAGTTTGATGATTGATTCGTCGGTCAGGGTGCTGAAAACTGCCGCGTAGCGGCGCTCAATCAAAATGGTGTCTCGGGAGTTGCTAACGGGCATGGGATGTTCCTTTTCTGCGCTGTTTAAGCGACGCTTCAGTGTGTCAGGTGCGAGCCCTCGTTACTACGTATTTTGGCTCTTGTTTCGTCTCTTGTTTCGTATGATGTGCCCATGAAGGCAGCCACGCCAGCCCTCGTCACCCTCGAACAACTCGGTATTCACTATGTAGCGCACACGTTTGACCACGACGCAGCCGCTACGGATGAAATTGGTTATGGCAAGGCTGCTGCTCATGCACTCGGCGTGGAAGAGGATCGGGTCTACAAAACGCTTCTGGCGCAGTCGGAGAATGGTCCTGTGGTTGCGATTGTGCCGGTCAATACACAGCTTTCGCTGAAAGCGCTGGCGCAAGTGCTGCACGTAAAACGTTGCGAAATGGTGGCGGCACGCGATGCCACACGCATCACTGGTTATGTCATTGGTGGCATCAGCCCGTTTGGTCAAAAGCGAATGTTGCCAACAGTCATTGATGAGAGCGCAGTACTACACACAACCATTTTTGTGAGCGGCGGACGCAGGGGTTTAGATATAGAAGTTGGCGCAGTCGATCTGATTGATACGCTGCACGCAATACTTGGCGCAATTGCAACAGTTAGCGACTAACGAGGGCTTGTACTTCGCGAATGTTCATCTGATGTGATGTGCGCAACGTGAGGTCGCCAATAGTTCCACTCGCCCCCAGATTTGTAGACCATGTGACGTGCCATTGCACAGCGACCTCGGCCTCAAATATTCCGCTGGCTTGCGTCGCAGAAGAATGGCGGTAGGTGTACATGCAAGGAGAAGGCAAGCGGTCTCCAAATTGTGACATCCAAATCAATCCTGAGTTGTTGCATGTGAGCGGACCAGAGCCCAAGTTGCCATCGCCCGGATTGAAAATAAGTTTCTTTGGGGTGGCTTTGGTGGTGACCGAAATGATGCCTGCAGGAGTAACGATGGATGCTGTGACGGAAACCGGAATCCATAACAACGGGTTGACCCAAATCCATGTCCCCACATCGACGAATCCGCGCCGTGCAGGTGGTGCAAAGTTGCCCCACATTGCCGGAAGATTGTCGTACACGACTGATGCTGCATGCTGTGCAAGTTGTTCGGTCGAGACTTGGGGGATCCAGTGGTAGGAGGTTGCCGGATCACGAGCAGGGCACGTGTAGTTGAACAACCTGTAGTTGGTAGAACCAATATGTTTTGTTACGACATGGCCGGGACCGGTTGCGCTTGCATCGCGTGGCATTGACTCTGACCATTCGCATTCGGGGTCTGCGCCACCGCCACCTGCTTGCGAAGCACCATATTCGACACCAGCAATAATTTGATCACCACGCGCGGATGCGCTGACATCAATTGATGATCCATCGATTGCTGGAAGTTGTGTTGCGTGCACCACAACCGAACTCACACTGCTCAATAGTGTCGCGACAATGGCAATCAACATGACGCTTTTTGTGTTTAATTTTGTGTCTGAGTTCATGGCTTTGGGAATCCGCATTGATCAACATTGAATTTGGTCATGCTGGTTGTCCATGAATATATTTTCCAGACTCCGTTGTCTAGCGTGAGCATCCACACCGACAAATACGAGGCAACTGTGTTGTTGAAGATGATGTCGTCAACGGGACTGTCGGTTGCTCCACCATCGACCATGACAATCGAGTTGTAGCTACAGGTGTTGACCATTGCGTTATTGGCATCAATGATGGTGAGCGAATCAATGCGTATGAGCGCAACGCCCGAACCCGTACGGGCGTGAATGTTGGCGACCGAAAAATCCCGCACGCGCCGAGTGAGGTCTGCGCGCTGCGGAGAGTTTGGTGCAGAAATTCGTGTGACATCGCATTTCTTCGGCGCAACCATGCACTCGTGGTAGTAGAGATCGTTTGCTGTGAAATCTCTGCGCAATTGCTCAACCATGTCGAGAGGCGTATCTGTTGAAGCATGAGTTGTCGACGGAACCGTATCCATCACTCTGCTCATTTCGCCCGTTGGCGACAACACCAACTTGCCAGTATCGAGTTGGAGTACGCCTTCCTGAGTGACGCACGAGCACAACCCAAAAAGCACTGGGATGAATAACCTTTTTTTGAGTTTTTTAAGTGGCATTGAGGTCCTTTGTTTGTGACCGAATGTGGATATTGACACTCCAAAAGTGCTGTGGGCAGATCGTGCTCACAAAAACAGACGGTAGAATTTCTAGACCCCAAAATGAGTCAGCATCACCCAGACCTCGCGGCCGAACAGGCCCATATCGACAGGGCATATGAGTGCCTTGAGCGCAGTCGCACTGACGCGTGGCGTATTAGAACCCTCAATGAAGCCGATACTGGTGGCACGTTTCAGGCCCGCTACGAGCGCAATGCCTTCGACGAGCAATTGGTCCTGCGTCTGACGCAACTCGACCTGGGCGACGCAGCACTTGTGTTTGGACGCATTGATCGATTTGGTGAAACCGAAGGCGAGATTGAGAGTTTTCATATCGGCAGGCTTGCTGTAGCCGATGAGCATCGCGAGCCCGTGGTCGTCGACTGGCGGGCCCCAGTGTCCGAGCCGTTTTATCGTGCAACTGGTCGCGAGTCAATGGGTCTTGCGCGTCGCCGTCACTTTGCTGTCAATGGTCAAAAATTGTTGGGCATCGAAGACGAATTGTTTGGCGAAGGACACTTGGGTGTTGGTCACGATGAAGGTCTTGGCGGAGGAGTTGCGTCGGGTGTTGAGCAAACCGCAACTGGATTGCGTGGATACTCCACACTGTTGACAGCACTTGCGCGTGGACGCACAGGACAACTTGGCGACATTGTTGCAACAATTCAGGCCGAACAAGATCAGATCATCCGCTCTGGTCACAACGGAGTGCTTGTTGTGCAGGGTGGTCCTGGCACAGGCAAAACAGTTGTGGCGCTGCATCGTGCCGCGTACTTGTTGTACACATTTCGTTTTCCACTTGAAGATCAGGGCGTGTTAGTTATCGGTCCAAACCGCGTGTTCTTGCGTTACATCGAGCAAGTGTTGCCCTCGTTGGGTGAAGCAGGAGTTGAACAAGTGGTGCTTGCCGACTTGGTGCCGGGTCATCGCATTGGAGTGATCGATACGAATGCTGCAAAGCGCGTCAAAGGCGACATTCGCATGGCGAAGGTGATTGCAAAAGCAGTTCAAGATCGACAGCGACCTGTGCGCGACGATGTCGAGATTCCGTATGGCGCGGGCTACATGCGCCTGCGTGCAACTGAGTCTGCGCGCATTGTGCGCGACGCACGACGACGTTTTCGTCGACACAACGCAGCGCATCGCTTTGTTGAAACCGAAGTCGTCTCGGCAATGATTGCTTCGAGCCGCAACCCAGACGCCAATGTGGAAACCTTGCGCGACTCGTTGCGCGATATTCCAGAGTTTCGTGCAACTCTGGCGCGCATGTGGCCAATGCTTGTGCCAGCCGAATTGTTGCATGACTTATTTGGATCTGCAGCGCTTGTGAAGTCAGCGGCCAAGGACGAATTTTCTGAGGAAGAATACGAATGCCTGGTGCGCGAACGGAGCAAATCGATTGCCGAAGTGTTGTGGAGCGATAGTGATGTTGCATTGCTCGACGAAGCACTTGCATTGTTGGGGCCACGACCACGCAAGAATGGCAAGATCGACGAAACCGATGAGGTGCGGGTGTTTGGGCACATCGTGATTGATGAAGTACAAGACCTCACACCAATGCAGTTGCGCATGGCGTCGCGCAGGTCGTTGAGCGGAGCAATGACAGTCGTTGGAGACTTGGCGCAAGCAACCGGTCCATTTGCACCAAATGATTGGTCGGACTTGTTGCAATATTTGCCAGCGAAGCGCGAGCAAGAAGTGATCGGCCTCTCTGTCGGGTATCGAATCCCTGCTCAGATCATGGCATTGGCAGACAAAGTGATGCTCGAAGCAGCACCGTCACTGCGCGCACCGAAATCGGTTCGCGAAGGAGACTTTGGGCCAGACATCGTTGCAGTAAAAAGCGGCAATGACTTGCTTGATGTGGTGATCGAACAAGCAAAGATTTTGTTAACAAATGTGGGCGAGGGCAATGTTGCAATCGTTTGTCCAGACGACATGACTGATGCCATTGATAGCGCGCTTACCGCTGCTGGCGTGGCTCACGGGCGAGCAAACACGACTGCGCTTGACTCGCGTCTCACGGTTGTGCCAGTGAGCGTTGTTAAAGGCCTGGAATTGGACGGAGTGCTCGTAGTAGATCCCGCGCGCATCGTGGCAAGCCAGGTGCACGGTCTGCGATCACTGTATGTTGCACTTACTCGTTCGACGCAACGCTTAACAGTTGTGCACAGCGAGCCGCTGCCGAACGCAATGCAGAGCTAATTACTGTTGTGACTGAATCACTAAATCAAGAAATCTCAGCGCCTTGTCGGCATCTGCAGGACGTGTGCGCTGCACCGAACTAGATGCAAGATCAACGATGCGCTCCATGTCCACGACCGTTTGATCAACAGTCTCTCCGCCCTCGGTCACAATCTGGGGCTGCAGTGATCCCCAAATATTGAGCACAGTTGCAAGCGTGGTTTTTGCCCGAGACTTGTCTTCGTTGGTGATGGCAAGCGAAAGATCCGACAGTGTCGATTTCATTTGACCAAACAATTCGGAGGTTGTGCCAGTTGGCAGAGTGGTGACAGCCGGCTGCGCGAGCGTAGTGGGTGCCGCAAGGTTGATGGTCGTTGCACAACTCGAAGCAACAGTAATGAGGGCACCGATCAAGACAAAAGTGCGCACTCGTCGTAGCAAATAAAAGCATTCACCGTGCATAGGTTTATGCAAGTACGAGAATGCGTGCGCTCGTAAATTCGTCAAGTGCCACATCATTGTTGTCAATACGCACGACGCGCGAACCATCTTTGTTTGAGGTGACGATTGTGCCGCTGTGGCCCGGCTTGAGGTTGGCCTGTTCGAGAATTTCGAGAATACCGGGGACAAACTCGAGTTCTTCGGGAATGCGATTAATGGTGAAAGACTTTCCTTCAACAACATCGCTGAGTTTCGTGAGGCGCTCTTCTTGATATGAAGACCCAGGGATGGGGTTACCGTGTGGGCACGTTGTTGGGTTGTGTAGCACTCGGTTCATTGCACTTTCTACTTCCTGGTTCATGATGTGTTCCCACTTGCCGGCCTCGTGGTGTGCTGTTGCCCAAGAGAGCCCGAGCACGTCAGTAAGAAATCGTTCGGCGATGCGGTGGCGACGAACTATTCGTTCGGCGAGTACATCACCATCTGCGGTGAGCGAAATCTTTGTGCCTTGAATGACAATCAAACCTTCGGTTTCCATGCGCTTGATCATTTCGGAGACGGATGGACGAGAGACTCCAAGACGATCCGCTACTCGAGCCCGAATGACATCGATATGGTCTTCGCGCAACTCAAAAATACACTCGCAATATTCTTCGAATGCTGGGTGGTGTTCGCCTGTGGTTGCCACTTAGTCTCCCGACGAATCTCGTCCGACACCGCGTAGGCCTGCCCACACGAGATCTGCAACTTGCTTTCCGATGACATCTGGATTGAATGCAATGTTGTTGTCGAGCAAATGTCTTACAACACCTTCTGTTGTGCCGATCACCCCATGCGCAAGTGTGCGCAGGTGTGCTGCATCCAGATCGATCGCGATGAGTGGTGCAATCGCGTTTGCCGAATTGTCAACGACTCGGCGAACCGCACTTGCAAACTCTGCATCGTTGCGAGTGCCACTGTCGAACAAAAACTTGAAACGATGTTGGTCTGCTGAGGCCCATCTGAAGAATGCGATTGTTCCTTGCTCGGCTTGCTGCCTACCACCCGTGGCCTGCACAGTGGCCTTGGTGATTTCATTGATCATTTGTGTACCAGCATCTTCAATCAGCGCCAAAAACAAAGCGCGCTTCGATTCAAAATGTTGATAAACAACGGGCTTCGTTACGCCAGCCATGTCGGCGATGTCGTTCATCGACGATTCGTGAAACCCCTTGGTTGCAAATACCTTGAGGGCAACATCCAGTATCTGGTCTTTGCGTTCGTGGGCGGGGAGTCGCGTTGACATGTCGCTATTACCGTACTCGCATTGTCGGGTTATGCCTATTTGATTTCTAGACACCGTTTAGTCTGTCTTCTTTTTCTGCAGATTTAATTGCGTATCCCAAAACAATGGCTGGGGCAAGCAGGATGGAACCGATGACGAGACCGGCTGTAGCAAGGCGACCAACGAGAGGTGTAAAAGTATCGATCAGTCCAACCGCAACTGCGACAATTGACACGCCAAATGCGAGATAGCCAAAGCGATTGGCCCGTTTCGTCCATAGGGCAATAAGGCTGCGACGGCGACGGACTGGATCAGGAGTTTGCGGTGTTGATGTCATAGCCTCAAACACATGGTAGGGGGCGCAAGAGTGAATAAAGACATCACTGTTTCGCTCGATTGGCGCGACCAAGTAGCGGTCGTCACGATCAATCGCCCGGATAAACGCAATGCTGTCGACATCGCAACGTTGCATGCATTGCGACAGGCTCAACTTGATGCGCTTGCAGGTTCGGCGCGCGTGTTGGTGCTCACAGGTGCACCGCCAGCATTTTGTGCTGGAGCCGATCTGGCGGGAGTACACGAAGACGAATTTCATGAGGCATTGCAGGTGGTGCTTCAAGGTTTCACACAGTTGCCGTTCGTCACAATAGCTGCGGTAGACGGCCCGGCTCTTGGCGCGGGTGCTCAATTGCTCGTGTCATGCGATGTTCGAGTCGCAACGCCTACAAGTGTGATTGGCGTGCCAGCAGCAAAACTTGGGTTAGTTGTTAATCATTGGACTGTCGAGCGCATTGTGCACGAATTGTCGTGGCCTGTTGCTCGTGCAATGTTGCTCACTGCCACCACATATACAGGCGCGCAATTGGCAAGTTTTGGATCGGTGCATCGCCTCGGATCATTGAGTGATGCTCTTGAGTGGGCAGACGAAATTGCTCAACTTGCACCGCTCACGATTGAGGGACACAAGGTTGCACTCGAATCGACAGCAGGATTACCAGACGTCGATGAATTGGTGCGCGCCGCTCGCGAAAAAGCGATGCTGTCTAATGACGCACGAGAGGGCCGCGCAGCATTTAGTGAAAAGCGCAAGCCAAGGTTTACTGGTTCATGAGCATTGTTGTTGACTTTCGTAAAGCCGTGGTTGTGTTCAATGGGTTTCCTGCACTAGCCGAAGCATCGATCGAGGTGCAGCGAGGTGAGATCGTGTTGTTGCAGGGACCAAACGGTGCAGGCAAGACAACGCTGTTGCGCGCATGTGCCGGGTTGTTGCCGATCGTGCGCGGCGAAGCAAGTGTGTTGGGGGTTGATCTGTGTGTCGACCGCCAATCAGTGCGTCCACGAGTTGGTTTGCTTGGACACGCCAACGGATTATTTGCTGATCTCACCATTGGCGAAAACGTTTTGTTCTGGGCGCAAATGGTTGGTGCGGAAGTGGCAGAAGTTGCATCAACACTCCAGCGTTTTGGCATCGATGGGCGATTGGCTCAGCAAAAAGTGATGCAATTATCAGCGGGTCAAAAACGTCGCTGCGCATTGGCATGCCTAGTCGTGCGTCGCGCAGAGTTGTGGCTGCTCGACGAACCACATGCAGGGCTCGATGCTGCTGCACGTGATGAAATTGATGCAATTATCCGTGAGGCATGCACTGCAGGTGCAACAGTGTTGATTGCGTCGCACGAACTTGAGCGCGCCCGAGGGCTTGCAACACGAAGTGTGTCAGTTGTTGCTGGACGGGTGGTGTCGTGAGCACACAACTCTCACTCGGTCGCGTTGCGCGGGCAGTGGCTGCAAAAGATTTGCGCATCGAGATGCGCAGTCGTGTTGTGATCAATCAGGTTTTTCCATTTGCTGGTCTCGTGATGGTGATGTTTGCATTTGCGCTCGACAACGATGATGTGTTGACAAGGGTTGCCGGCGGTTTGGTATGGCTTGCCACCTTGTTTTCGTTGATCATTATTATTCAGCGGTCATTTGCTGTCGACACTGCCGACGGAGCGCTCGAAGCGCAACGAGTTGCAGGCCTTGACCCGGCAGGGATTTTTGTTGGTAAGGCTCTTGCGGTGATGGTGCAACTCGTCACTCTCGAGATCATGTTGTTCGTTGCCGCAGTCGTGTTGTATCGAGTGCAATTACATGCAGATGGCGCAGTGCTGTTGGTCACTTGCGTAGTGAGCGCAACGGCGGGATTGAGCTTCGTCGGTACGCTTTACGGAGGTTTGACAGCCGGATCACGAGGGCGAGAAACATTGCTTCCTTTGTTGATGCTGCCGGTTGTTGCACCAGTACTCATTGGCGCAACTCGTGCCACCGAGTCGGCGTTTAACAGTGGAGGAGCAGCGGTGTCGGATGGTTGGCCATGGGTTGGAGTACTCGTTGTCTTTGCTGCCGTATTTGGGCTCGGCGGAATTTTGTCATTCGGATCGCTGATAGAGGAATAGAGGAGTAGCCATCGATGGACGCACAAACATTTAATGCGCGGGTTGCGACTCCAACCACACGGTTAATTGGTGCGTTGGCAATTGTGTCAATGGCTTGGGTCGTGATTGGTGGATTAATCGTCACTCCGAAAGATGTTGATCAGGGCGACGCAGTGCGAATTATGTACGTGCACGTGCCTACTGCATGGGTTGCATATCTCGCATTCATCGTTACTGCGTTGGCGTCGGCGTGTTGGTTGCTCAGTCGCAAGCATTCGATGGGTTTTGACCGTGTGGCAGGAGCATCTGCAGAAGTCGGCGTGATCTTTATGGCCATGACACTCTTGAGCGGCAGCCTGTGGGGTCGCATTACGTGGGGTTCATATTGGGCATGGGATCCTCGACTCACAACAACATCTTTTTTGCTCGTGACCTATATCGGCTATTTGGCAGTGCGTGGTCTTGGTGGCTCGCTCGAACAACGTGCGCGCAGGTCGGCTGTCATTGCGCTACTCGCAGTTCTCGAAATTCCACTCGTGCACTTCAGTGTGTTGATGTGGCGCTCGTTGCATCAGAAGGCAAGTGTGCTGAGTGGCGATGGTGATATCAAGATGGATGGATCGATGCTGACCACGCTGTTGGTAGGAGTGATCGGTTTTACCTGTACATTCGCGTGGTTGGTCATGCACCGTCAGCGAGTGCTGGCAATGCAAGATGCGATGCAGATGACGCAACTTGATGCCGCACTGCGCGAACGTGCTGATGAAAGCGCTGGTTTAAAGTAATGGATCATCTCGGGTTTATCGCAGTGGTGTACGGCGCGACGTTTGCAGTGATTGTCACGCTCGTCGTGAGAACTCTTTCGCAGGGGCGCGACTTGGCGAGCAAAGTCGCCGACAAGGACAAGCCTTGGACTTAACGCCGCGCACGTCTGAAGTAAACGCGCCACTTGCACCGCGCAAGCGCAACACAAAATGGGGTTATGTCGCGGTACTCGTCGTCATTGTGGTCGCGGGCGGCACTATCGTCACCAAGTTTCTCACTTCGGCAATTGACTATTACTGCAACGTTGACGAAATTGGTAGCCGTGATGGGTGCGAACCAGGCAGGCGCATTCGGGTGCAGGGCACAGTTGAACAGGGGTCATTGAAGTCGGTCAATAACTCCACAAACTTTGTGATGATTTTTAATGAGAAAACTATTCAGGTTGTATATGAAGGCGACCCGGGCGGCATTTTCCAGGAGTGCATTCCGGTTGTTGCGCAAGGTCGATTAGTGGGTGATGTCTTTGAGGCAACGCGCATTGAAGTGAAACACTCCAATTCGTATGTCGCCGACAATACTGAGCGCTTAACAAAGGCGGAGGCACAGGTATGTTCGCCGCAGGCGGGGTAAGTAGCTCAATCGGGCGAGCGTTCTTGCTCGTTGGCATCATCGGTTCGCTGTTTGGTGCACTTGCCTCGATCAGTAGTGCACGGTCACGTGACCGAACTGTTGCGCGACTGATTCCGCGTTTTGCAATCTTGATTTTTGCCGCCGCTGTGGGTGCGTTTGCGATCATGGAATACGCGATGATCACGCGTGATTTTTCGATGGCGTATGTGCAAAAAGTTGGTTCGACTGCAACGCCTGCGCTGTACAACTTTGCGGCAGTGTGGAGTGCTCTTGAGGGATCACTTTTAATGTGGGTACTTATTTTGGCCGGCTACACAGTGGCCGTTTGTTTTTGGTTGCGCAAAAAAATGGACGACGTGTTGGCCAACTGGGCAATGGGAGTGATGTTTATTGTCTCAATGTTTTTCTTTTTGCTTTCGTTCGGTCCAGCAAATCCGTTTGCTGTAGGTGCACCCGGAGTATTTGATGGACCAGGGCCAAACCCGCTATTGCAAAATCACATCTTGGTGATGTTTCATCCGCCGCTGTTGTATTTGGGATATGTGGGTGTCACTGTGCCGTTTGCGTTTGCAATTGGCGCACTTGTTACGGGCAGGGTTGGTGAAGGTTGGCTATTGGCCACTCGCAGGTGGACGTTGTTTGCATGGGGGTTTCTCACATTCGGAATCATTCTTGGCAGTTGGTGGAGTTACGAAGTATTGGGATGGAGCGGTGTGTGGGCATGGGACCCAGTTGAAAACGCATCGCTACTGCCGTGGATCACCGCAACTGCATACATTCACTCGGTGTTGGTGCAAGAACGCCGCGGCATGTTGCGAGTGTGGAATCTTTCGTTGCTGGTTTCCACATTTAGTTTAACGATTCTCGGCACGTTCCTTACTCGTAGCGGTGTGCTCAACAGCGTGCACGCATTTAGCGAAAGTGCCATTGGCCCATGGTTGCTCACATTCTTTGCCGTCATCGTGCTTGTTTCGATTGGCTTGATTGGTTGGCGCGGTGACAGGTTGCATGCGCCAGGCAGCATTGATTCGGTGGTCTCGCGTGAGGGTGCGTTCTTGATTAACAACGTGTTGTTTGCCCTGTTTGCATTTGTCGTGCTATTGGGAACTGTCTTTCCACTTATTGTTGAGGCTTTGCAGTCGCGCAGTATCACCGTTGGTGAACCATTTTTCGATCAGCTGGTTGCACCAATTGGTCTTGCGTTACTCACGATCATGGCCATTGCGCCGGTGTTGCCGTGGCGCAAGGCTTCTTCTGAGTTACTGAGCACCCGGTTGTTCTGGCCAGCATGGTGTGGCGTCGGGGCATTGGGCATCAGTGTTGTTGTTGGCGCAACCGGGTTTATGCCATTGCTCACGTTTGCTCTCGGCGGGTTTGCGAGTGGCTCGGCATTGCGTCAAGTGGTAATGGCTACACGCAAGCAGGGCCTGCGCGGATTAGTTGGTCGCACAAACGGTGGAATGATTGTGCATGTTGGCGTCATCTTGATTGCCGTAGCGCTCGCTGCATCAAACAGTTTTACGCACAGCCAAGAATTGTTTTTAAAAACCGGTACACCCGCATACTTTTCTGGACACAGTTTTGAATTGATCAAGATCGTCGAAGAAACAACCGATCGTGCTATCAGTGTGCAGGCATTGATCTCAATCGATGGCGGCAAGGCGTACGCTCCTGCAATCACCAAATACACCAAGGTCGGTATGAACATCGGTACGCCTTCGGTAAAGACAGGCATTCTTGGCGACATCTATCTCACGCTTGAGCCACCTGTCAAGCAAGACTCTGGCGAGGCGCACATCAAAGTATTCATTAAGCCACTGCTTGTGTGGCTGTGGATTGGTGGTTTTTTGATGGCACTTGGCACGTTGTTGGCAGCATTTCCAGGCCGTCGCCGTAAGCCAACCGATGCAACGTCTGCACTGATTGGTAGCAACGATGTTGAGTGAGAAAAAAACGAAGCCGGTTGCGCCAATCGCAGCAACTGTGGTGGGCATCGTGCTTGTGTGTTTGCTGTGGGTGTTGGTCGGTGCCAAACCAAATCCGTCCGACAACGCCGACTCACCGCTGCTTGGGCAACCAGCGCCGGCGGTAGTGACAACAACACTTGAAGACAAACCATTTGATTTGTCTAGGCGCAAAGGATCATGGGTTGTATTCAACTTTTTCAACTCAACTTGTGTTCCTTGTCGGATCGAACATCCGCTTCTTCTTACATTTGTGCAAAACCAATTGTTGACCGACAATCCAGCCGAGATGTACACGGTGGTCAATGATGACAACGACAGTGCAGTGTTGGCATTTTTTGCAGAGAACAAAGGTGACTGGCAAAAGATTCGTGACAATGACGGCAGTATTGCGGTTGCATTTGGTGTTGCCAAGGTTCCAGAGACGTGGATCATTGACCCCAACGGTTACGTGCGCTTGCGCATTGTTGGACAACTCTCGGAAGGCTTGCTCGACGAGCAGATGTCAATACTGAAAGTGCAATTTGGATCATGAGCACATCAAACAAATTCAACAACAAGTATTCGTGGATTTTTATGGCCGCAATCGCTAGTGCACTATTACTTTTTGGTGGCTTGCGCGACACCGGCCCACGTTCACAACAAGATCGCATTGATGCAATCACATCACGACTTGCTTGCCCTACCTGTCAGGGCGAGAGCGTGTATGTGTCTCGGGCATCTGCAGCAGAAGCAATTCGGGCAGAGGTTGCACGACAGGTTGGCAGCGGTTTGCGCACCGATGACGAAACGATTGCCTATATCGAGCAACGCTTTGGTGGTCAGGTATTGCTCCTGCCACGCTCAACTGGTATCGATTCACTGGTGTGGGCATTGCCGATTGCTGCATTGATCTGCGGTGCGGCAGCACTTGGCGTGGTGTTTAGAAAATGGCGTACTGCCGATGATGGTGACCCAAGCGCCGATGACAGTGCATTAGTAGATGCCGCAATTGCTTCTAAAAATTTGACGGACTCAAACTCGTGATCAATCCGGACGAGCAAGCGAGCCTGGAAGAAGAGCGCAGGTTCTTGCTGGAATCTTTGCGCGACCTTGAGCGCGAAAATGCGGCTGGTGATATTGACGTTGAAGATTTTCGAGTTCTGAAAAATGGCTATGTGCATCGTGCGGCACAGATCATCAAGGTTTTGGATGCGGGCGTAGATGCTCGTGAGGCTCGACCTCGCGCATCGATGAAGCGCAGAATTGGATCAGTCGCTGCTGTCGTGCTGATTGCAGGTGCGGCTGGTTGGTTTGTCGCCCAACAGTCTGGCCAGCGATTGCCGGGCCAAACATTGAGTGGCGGGATTGAAGACTCAACTGCATCGATACTGTCTCAAGCACGAGCACTCAATTTTTCTGAACCAAAAACGGCAATTGATTTGTATTCAAAAGTATTGGCGCTCAACCCAGATCATGTAGAGGCACTGACGTATCGCTCGTGGTTGATTGCGCTCGTTGCACGTGATGCGCCAGAAGATATGAAACTGTTGGCACTTGCTGCAGCAACGCAAGGCCTTGGTCGCGCAATTGACGTAGAGCCCGACTACGCGGATGCTCACTGCTTTCTTGGCATCGTCCGCTTTCGTCTAGCAGGTGATGCTGCTGGGGCAAAAGAACAACTCGACATTTGCGCAGTGATGAATCCGCCAGCAGAAGTGAAAGATTTCGTCGACTCAATTCGTGCTGAAGTAGCGACTGCTCTTAATCAATAGTTGGTGGTGGCCAAGCATGACCACGCACGATGATGCCCTTTTGACGCTCAAGCACCCACACCGAAGCCTTGCGCGAGTCGCGCATTCCAGTCACCACCATGCCACGGCGTTCGAGTGCATCGGTCACCATAGGAATCATGTCTCCGTGGCTGCAGAGCACCGCGTTGTCTGGACAGCTCTCGAGTAGTTCGAGAATCGGCTCGAACGGATTGTCTTCTGCCAGACGCTCGTCGGATGTCACAGTGATCGCAAGAGTTGCTCCGAGCGGTTTGAGCGTCTGCATGCATCGCATGAATGGGCTCGACAACAACAGTGTTGGCGCAAAGTCGGTCATCCGATCGGCGAGTGCGGCAGCCTGCAGAATTCCTTTATCATCCAATGGGCGTTTGCGGTCGTCATTGTCGTTCGCGGGATCCTCAAGCCACTTGCTACGTTTGCCGGCCTTGGCGTGTCGAACTAAAAAGAGTGGCATGCGCCGTCAATCTAGCGATGTAATGAGGCAGACTGGACAGAGGAGAGATGAATTATGGGCTTTTTTGATCGCAATCGTGAACAACTTGCAAATAAGGGCATTGATGATGCCCGATTGCCGCCAGGTCAGTATTTGACCGAGCGATTTCCAGTACTGCACGTTGGCGATGTGCCTACGTATGCACCAGGTGATTGGGATCTCAAAATATTTGGTCTTGTCGACAAACCATTCACGATCAATCTGGATGAATTGAAAAGCATGCCTGCAGTGACATTGCTGACCGATATTCATTGTGTGACCAAGTGGTCAAAGTTTGACACCACGTGGAAAGGTGTGCGAGTACGCGACTTGTTTGAGCGCGCTGGAATGCAATCAGGTGCTGCGTACATCATGGGTCATGCCGAGCACGGCTACACGGCCAACCTGCCACTTGGTGATGTGCTGCTCGACGAATCACTCGTGGTCTATGAGTACGAAGGTGAGGAGATTGAGCCAATTCATGGCGGTCCAGTGCGGTTGCTCGTGCCTCATTTGTATTTTTGGAAATCTCCGAAGTGGTTGCGCGGTCTTGAATTACGTGCAACAGATGCGCCAGGGTTCTGGGAGCAAAATGGATACAACATGTACGGAGATCCGTTTTTAGAACAGCGTTTTTGGGGCGACTAAAACGTGCTAAAGGTTTGAGCTAGATAGCTAGATAGCTAGATAGTTGTTGCGCAAAATGTGTCGCCCTGTGGGAGCGACGCAGACAACTCGGGTGATGTGTCACCGTAAATTGCGGTGAGCATTCCCTTGACCATCCCTCGGTCAACTGCGCAGATGACGGGGTGTTCGATAGCGACATCGCCAAAAGGGCAGTGGTTGTTGACAATGCGCAACTGATTGTTGCGTTGATCGGTGTGCGCAGCAAAACCATGCGCAGTGAGTGCGTCGGCCACGGCTTGTAGTGCCGAGCGCAATGAACGGTGCCCTGCAGAAATGTCGTCGCCTTTAAAACCTGCAGCCATCGCAGCGCCGTATTGCTGACCAACTTGCTCGGCCATGATCTCTGCATCTTTGGTTGGCAGCAGTGCAAGTGCTTTTCCTAATAGCGAGAGAACTAAATCTTCGCTGCGCACGGGAAACGTAAACTCGGCTCCGTCACCAACAATGCGGTAGCGCTTCGAAGGACGACCAGCACCGCCGCCTTCAACGCGGTCGACAGCAACCTCGAGGTATCCACCAGCAGCAAGCTTGTCGAGATGGTGTCGAGCGACGTTTGGGTGCACATCAAACTTGGCTGCTACTTGGGCTGCTGTTACACCTGTCTCATAGTCGCGCGCAAATAGATAAACGGCGCGACGTGTTGGATCGCCAAATGCAGATGTGATCGCCGACACGGTCGCGGTGAATGAACCCGACGTGTGATTAGCCGATTTGCTTGGCACACAGGTATTGTACCTATGGCCGTAGTGCAAATTATGTTGCGCAACTCATTGGAGTCAAATGTCAGTATCACAACCCACCATTGACCAACTGATCGATGCCTTGCGCCCTGTGCAGGACCCAGAGCTGCACAGGTCCATTGTCGACTTGGGCATGGTGCGGGACGTCGTCATCGACAAAAAAGGCACGGTTGGGCTGACCGTAGTACTCACCATTGCAGGTTGCCCATTGCGCAACGAGATCCAGACTCGTGTCAATACTGCGTTGCGCGCACTTGACGGCGTGAGTGATGTCAATCTCAACTTCGGTGTGATGAACGATGAAGAGCGCGCAGCAGTGCGTCAGATGCTCAACGGCAATCCTGGCGCAACCGCGGGTTCTGCTCCGGCTCAAGGTCACGCAGAGGGTCGCACGATTTCATTTGCACAGCCGGGCTCGAAGACGCGACCAATTTTGATTTCGTCGGGCAAGGGTGGCGTTGGCAAGAGCAGCGTCACTACAAACATTGCTGTTGCAATGGCCGCGCTCGGATACAAAGTTGGCATTGTTGACGCCGACATTTATGGCTACTCAATTCCGCGCATGCTCGGCACCGATCGCGACCCAGTAGTGATCGACAACATGTTGCTTCCTCCAGAAGCATGGGGTGTGCGTTGCATTTCTATTGGTTACTTTGTTCCTGAAGGCCAGGCGGTTGTATGGCGCGGACCAATGTTGCACAAAGCGCTCGAGCAGTTTTTGACAGATGTGTTTTGGGACGAGCCAGACTTCTTGTTTATTGACATGCCACCTGGCACGGGCGACATTGCATTGAGCCTGAGCCAGTACTTGCCGCGAGCGGAAGTACTCGTGGTTACCACGCCACAAGAGGCTGCACAAAAAGTTGCGCGTCTTTCAGCCGCCATGGCGGTCAAGGTCAATTTGCCAGTGCGTGGCATTATCGAAAACATGTCGTGGTTTACGGGCGACGACGGTAAGCGCTACGAACTCTTTGGCAAAGGCGGCGGACAAATCTTGGCTGACGAACTCAATGTTCCATTGCTCGCGCAGATTCCACTGCTCAATGCACTACGCGAAGGTGGCGATGATGGTCGCCCAATTGCTGCTGTTGCACCAGACAGCGAAGTCGGAAAGGCGTTTTTTGCAATCGCCAAGTACATCGCAGAGGACATGAAGCCGAAGAAGATTTTCAGTGCAGCACTGAAAGTGAATTAGACTAGATCCTTATGGAAATTCGCATCGGTATTATTCAATCTGTACGAGAAATTTCGCTTGAGATTGATGATGAAAAGGCACAGTCCAATTTCAAAGCCGCTTCTGAGGCTGCGCTCGCAGGTAAGACCGAGACGTTGACTGTTGTGGACAGCCGTGGACGCGAGATCATGGTGGCCGCCAGCAAGATCGCCTATGTCGAATTTGGTGCTCCTGAAGGAGCGCGCAAAATGGGTTTTGGTAGCTGACACTTTCATTTGACCGAAGTGCGACAGAATAAGACTGTCCTATGCCAACCCTGATCGAACTAGCCCACGAACACACAGAGCTCGAGCAGGGCGCAGTCGAGCATCTTGCGGCATTGGTTTCCGAGTGGGGAATGCTGGCCGACTTTTGTTTTGCCGACATGTTGCTCTACATACCAGTTGAAAAAGATCGCTGGCTCATCAGCGCTCAGGTGCGCGCGGCAACTGGGCAAACTTTGTATCACTCTGACTATGTAGATACGTGGGCGAGTGACACCGAGCGAATTTTGCTCAACAAGTGCATCAAAACAGATGGCACTGTGCAAGGCGAGATATTTGTGCAGGCCATCAATGGCTTTGCCAACATGCTGGCGATTCCTGTGCGCCATGAAGGGCGCATCATCGCGGTGTTGTCGCGTGAGTGGTTAGTCGACAATGCGCGTCGACCTGGACAACTTGAAACTACATATGCCGAGATATTTTCGAAGTTGGCAGAGATGGTGGCGCAAGGTTTGTTTCCATTCGAAGGCAGAGTGGCCGACGCGAGTGTTGCCCCGCGAGTCGGTGACGGCGTGATTGTGCTGGACGCTGCCACGCGCGTGCGGTATGCATCGCCAAACGCTGTGTCGGCATTGCATCGAGTTGGTGTGAGTGCCAATGCGATCGGGCAAACACTGGCCGAACTCGGTGTGGCAGAGACCGCGGCACGCAATGCGTACGAGCGCAAAGAACCGGTCATTGAAGAGATCGAGCAGACTACAGAGGTAACGCTACTCACGAGAAATATTCCGATGTTGCGACTAGCCGATGGTGATGTTGAAGTAATCGGAGGGGTGTTGTTGTTACGCGACGTCTCCGAACTACGTCGTCGCGACCGATTGTTGCTGACTAAAGATGCGACAATTCGCGAGATTCACCACCGCGTCAAAAACAACCTGCAAACTATTTCTTCATTGTTGCGATTGCAGGGCCGTCGACTCACATCGCAAGAGGCTAAAGAAGCAATTGCCGAGTCTGTGCGCCGCATTCGCACGATTGCCCTTGTGCACGAGACGCTCTCGCGCGAGCCAGGCGAAGATATTTCATTCATTGAGATCGTCCGGCCATTGATGAGGCTCGTGGAAGAGGGTTTACAGTCAGCCGATCGTCCAGTGACGTTTCAGGCAAAGGGTGACGGCGGGCGACTGCCGGCAACTATTGCGACACCATTGTCGGTCGTGATTCTCGAGTTGTTGCAGAACGCAGTTGATCACGGATTTCCAGAGGGCAGTGCAGGCGGTGCAGTGATGGTTGTTCTCGCACACGATGAAGACGAATTGCACATTCAAGTTGTCAACAACGGCATTGTGCTGAGCCCAGATTTTGACTTTGCCACGGCAACTGGACTGGGGCTTTCAATCGTGCGCACGCTCGTGACAACAGAACTTGCGGGCACTATTGAAATGCGAGCCGCATTGAAGGCTGACGGTGTTTCAAGTGGAATTGCGATGACCAAAGACGGTCAGGGCACAGTGGTCGATCTGCGCTTGCCGGTCTCGGCAAGAAATTAAGTCGGTTACTGAAGAATTGGCTTAGGCAGTTGCGCGGGCTGCGCGACGCTCTGCAGCCATTTTGCGTCGAACATCACG
>JAQCJO010000009.1 GCA_027592925.1 Actinomycetota bacterium
TCTGCTCGTGTGCCAACACGTTGATTGCGTCCTGGTGAGTTAGAGACTCGCTCAGGATTTTGTTGCAATGATGGTGCAGCTCCAACGTCAATCGAAATTCGGTGACCAAATACTGGATCCACGCAACTCAGATTGGTTCCACTAATTTTTGACTCTACGCCCATCTCTCCAATACGTTGAGCAATCGCTGCTAAGTCGCTTTCAAACTCGCAACTTAAATGCAATGCATCAAGGTGGCGGTAGTCATCCTCGACCACAGTGATTTGTTTCTTACGGTCGTCGGTTCCAAGTACGCCAGCAGTTGGACTGTTAAGTCCATTTCGCTCCCAGAAATCGCAAAGTTCCTGTGGATTCTTTACCGCTAAGTCAATGTCGAGTAATCCATTCAGTGCCATGCTTATGCCCCTTTCACATAGTCGCTCACTCGGCGACAATGATTGATCATCGTGCCGATGCCAGCGATAGACGTTGTAATAATGTCGCCATCTTTGAGAAACTTGCCTTGAGCAGCACCGATACCATCTGGTGTTCCAGTGAAGATAATGTCACCTGGCACCAGAGTCGTGATCCGAGACAAGTACTCAATCAGAGTTGGTACATCAAAGATCAAGTTTTTGGTCGTATCATTTTGACGAATTTCACCATTGATGTCTGTTGTTAATTGGAAGTCATCAAGATCCGAAAAGTGATCGGTTGAATAAACAAACGGTCCGATCGGACCAAATGTGTCAAATGATTTGCCTAAATCAAAATGTGGTGGTTGTGCGGCAAATTGTGCAAACCGGTCAGATATGTCCTGACCTATCGTCACGCCTGCAACGTGATTCCAAGCATTTTCTTTATCAATGTCTTTCCCACCGACGCCGATAACCACAACTAGTTCGGCTTCGTAATCAACTCCGTCCGAGCGCATCTCAATATCCGAGTATGCGCCTACCAAACAAGATGGAAACTTGGTGAATACCAACGGATTAGTTGGAAGTTGCATATTTGCCTCAGCTGCATGACTCTTGAAGTTGAGACCAACAGCGAAACTCTTTTGAGGCCTTGGAACTGGTGGACCAAGATTGACGCTTGAAACCTTGCCCGTTGGCACCGAGTCTTTCAATGAAGCAGAAAGCAGGTGCAGCGATGAAAAAGACGCAATTGACTTCATCGGATCGCTTGAAAGCAATCCATTGCTCAAAGTCTCCACATCAAAATATGAATCGCCTTCGACCAAGACTGCCCGGTCGCCAATATTCCCCAAAATAAATGACATACCAAGATACTACGACATCAAAATATTTGATGTCAAATTAAATGCTATGTTGCAGGGTATGGAAATCTCGGATCTCGTTGAACAAACAGTCGCTACTTGGTCATCTGAACGGCCCGACATCGATTTCACGGCTATGTCAACTGCCTTGAAAGTCAACCTTCTCGTCGCAAAACAACTTGAAACAACGAATCAACACATGTTGGAACTTGGCATCACGCTTGGCGAATTTGATGTACTGGCGACTCTTCGCCGTCACGGGAAAAACGGCGTCTTAATGCCTACAGAAATAGCCGTGTTTGCAATGATCACTCCGAGTGGTTTAACTCATCGGCTTTCTCGGTTAGAGAAAATGGGACACATAGTGAGACTCAGTGACCCGAATGATCGCCGAATTTCGCTTGTTCGCATCTCAGCGAAAGGTCGCAAAATTGCCGACCTTGGTATCGAATTCGCCGCTCAACGTTCAACTGACATTTTGGATGGAGTAAAGTCGGCGGATCTTGTAGTCTTTTCGCGAGTGATAGATCAACTGATTCGAAACGTCGAAAACCAGACACCTACGAGTGCGCGAACAGGTGCGTTACGTAAATAGCTACCAGTAATTTATGAATTTACTTCAACGCATTTACTAAGTTGTCGAGCGTGACACCCATATTGCGAAGGTTGTGAGTAGCACGGTCCTCAACTCCACTGATGTCCTTACCAAAGGGTGCAAATTGTTCCCAATGTGTACCCGCAACCCACGCATGTGTTACACGACAGCCACTAGTAGTTGGTTCAATTTCATATACCCAATCACTCAGATGCAGCTCTTTGAATTTGAGGCTGAACATAAACTTTTTTGGTGCATCACAAACTTCAACAATGACAACCGTTTGCCAAGTCTTTTCGCCATTCTTGTTGTTACCTTTAAAGGTTGCTCCAACCGCAGCGCAAGTTGCGCCATTAAGCCACTCACCTCCTAGGTTTTCTGGTGACCACTCACCCATGCGAGGCAAGTCGGTCACGAGTGACCACACTTTTTCAGGAGATGCTGAAACTTCTCGTACTACCGCAACGTTGTAAGTCATGAAATGTAACTTAGTCGCATCGGGGCTCGCGTAAAAATTGTTCTTATTGGCTGAGTCCGCTGAAGAAGTGGACCGTTATGAACTTTGGATATAAGGAGCTACGTAGTCAGAGATACTTTCCCATAATGCAGCTCGGGCAGTTTTGGTATCACTTTTTTTAGTGCGCGACGACTTGTGTGTTGATCGAATTTCTCTATCAGACCAAAAAGACCCACTCATGCCTGGAAGAGGCTGAACGGCAGCCAGCCAAGCAATCGTGTCTGCACCTTCACCGGCCGAACGCAAAATGGGTGCGGTTACTCGTCGAAACCCCGGGATACTTTCTTGCACTCCTGGAGTGTCTGCCCAGCCCGGATGCATTGACACAAACTCTGTCTCGGGCTCGCGTGCTGCCCACATTTCGTTCAGCGTTACTTGTGCTCTTTTAGCAATTGCATACTGTTTTGATCCAGCATATTTATCGGCAGGCATCTCCAGAGTCTCACCGTTGTCAAAAATGGGAAGCGGGCTCGTGTACATGCCACCTGATGACACAGTTACTACACGGCCTCCGTTCATCAGAGGAAGAAGCAGTGTGGTCATAAGAAATGGGCCAACCACGTGTGATGCAAGGGTTTGCTCAATTCCCTGCGGTGATATTTCACGAGTGTTTAACAATGCGCCTGCATTGTGAATCAATACATCTAAGTGAGTGAATTGTTGTTGTATCGCTGCACATGCACTACGAACTGATTCAAGATCTCCCATTTCTGCCTGAACAAAAAAAGGTTTGTTCCCCGTGCACAGTGGCGCTATTTCGTCGATTACGCGCGCACACTTTTCTTCGTTACGCGCAACCAACACCAAGTTCGCTCCAGTGGCTGCAAGTTGGCGGCCAACTTGTTCACCTAGCCCGGACGTTGGACCTGTGATTACGACAGTCTTGCCCCGTAAATCAAAATCTGAGATGGCTTGCCAATTGCCAATCAATTGGCGAACTCTGTAACCAATTTTGGAAAACCCTGGCACTACAGCAGCATCAAGTGCCCTACTGATACACAAAGAAACAGTTTTAAGTTCAGTCACTCGTTCAGTGTGCCATGAATATGCCACGTCACCTCAGATCATGTCAAGGCGGTTCTCGTGAGTTGGTACTACCAATGGTGTGAATCTTGGCATCTTCGGGTGACCAAAACTGGCGGTCACGATGTCGTCGCTCGTTTTTCGCTTCACGTAACATAGACCCATGGTGAAACGACAAACCCACATTCGATACTGGCTGGTTGCGGTGTTCTCAATAGTCGTTTCAGTGCTTGTTGGCCACTCATACTCTGGTGCAGCAAAGATCCCACCTCCGTCGCCGCCAGAAATCACGCGCATCGACTCAATTCAAAAAAGTAAAACAACGTATGACCTGCAGATCTATTTTTCCGTTGTGAGTAATGACAACAGCACAGGTAAGGCATCTCTCACTTCCACTCTTGTATCTGTATCAGGCAAGACTTGTAGTGCAACTGTCGGAAAGCAATTCTGCTCAGTTCGAGGCATATTGAAGAATGCGACAGTAAATATCAGTGCAAAATCCAAAAATGCTGGTGGCTTTGGATTGCCTAGTTCAACCGTGCGCTACAAGGTGGGCTCAGGTTCTTGGGCAACTACTTCTCAGGCTCCGTCAACTACGGCCAAAGTCGCTATTCGCCCATACAGCGAGTATGTGCCTACGTCGTATTCTTCAAAATCTCCAGCACCACTCGTCGTGCTCTTGCATGGCTATGGCTCATCTGGAAAACAACAAGAAACTTATATGAACTTCACCGCCGTTGCCGAGCAACGAGGTTTCATTTTGGCGTATCCCGATGGAACAGTTGATGCAAGGGGAAAGCAATTTTGGAATGCAACTGAAGTGTGCTGCAATTTCTTTATGGATGTTGATGATGATGCATATCTGATCTCGATGTTGAATGAGATGGAATCCAAATATTCAATTGATCGTAAGCGAATCTATTTTGTTGGACATTCAAACGGTGGATTCATGTCGTATCGCATGGCTTGCAAACACTCTGACCGCATCGCAGCCATAGCCAGTCTCGCGGGTGCAACATTCCTCAACTCAAGTGACTGTGCCGCCAAAGACCCAGTCAGTGTGCTGCAAGTTCACGGCACGAGTGACACAACAATTCTTTATAACGGTGGTTCAATCCTTGGCAGGCAGTACCCAAGTGCAACCGCCTCAGCTACCCAATGGGCAACCTTTGATCGGTGCTCCAACAACGCCACACCACGCGCAGACAAACTTGATCTTGTCACCACCATTGCAGGTAACGAAACATCCATCACGTCGTGGAATAATTGTCGAAACGGAACCGAAGTTGAACTCTGGACGCTCGATCAGGGCGTACATACTCCAGCTCTCAGCACTACGTTTGCCAGCAAGATCTACGACTTTCTTGCATCCCACCCCAAAGTCGTGATCATTGATAAACGGGCGCAACACAGCAAAGAATGCACCACCCACCTAGACCGTGTTCTATGACTTGCGGATGACGCCGTCTTTGATAGCAGCTGCCGCAACCGCAGGCGCAACACGCTCAACAATGGTTCTGTCAAACACCGATGGCACCACAAAATCTGGCGATAACTGGGCATCGGTTACTGACTCGGCAATGGCAATTGCCGCTGCCAATTTCATGCCCTCGGTGATGTCCGTCGCATTTGCGTCAAGTGCGCCACGGAAGATGCCAGGGAATGCAAGTACGTTATTGATTTGGTTCGGATAGTCGCTGCGACCCGTTGCCATAACGGCAGCTAAACCGTCTACTTGTTCTGGACGAATTTCAGGGTTCGGGTTTGCCATTGCAAACACAATGGGGGTTTTTGCCATTGAGCGCACATCGGCTGCAGTAATGAGATCTGGTCCACTTACTCCAATAAAAACGTCCGCGCCTTTCATGACATCACTAATAGTTCCCATTTTGCGTGACGAGTTTGTGTGTGCGGCAAACCATTCTTTTGCAGAGTTCATCTCGCCTCGACCGGTATAAATGGCGCCCAGACGATCGCAACCAATCACATCGCCAATACCAGCATTGAGAAGAATCTTGCCAATGGCAACGCCTGCTGCGCCAACGCCAGCGATGACAACAGTGAGATCTTCCATTTTCTTTCCTGTGATTTTCAACGAGTTCCACAATGCAGCCAATGTGACAATGGCTGTGCCATGTTGATCGTCGTGAAACACAGGAATATCAAGACTTGCGCGTAGACGTTCTTCAATTTCAAAACACTCAGGTGCTTTGATGTCCTCCAAATTGATTCCACCAAATGTCGGTGCAATGCGTTGCACAAAATCAACAACTTCGTCAGCAGTGCGAGCATTGATGCAAATAGGGAAACCATTAACGCCACCAAACTCTTTGAACAAAAGAGCCTTGCCCTCCATGACGGGCATTGCACCCTCTGGGCCGATGTCGCCAAGTCCGAGCACCGCGGTTCCATTGCTCACAATGGCAACGGTATTTTTGCGAATGGTGTACTTGTGTGAAAGCAACGGATCTTTTTCAATTGCAGTACAGATACGAGCAACACCCGGCGTGTATGCCATTGACAAATCATCACGATCATTCACTGGAGCAGTACTGATGACTTCGATCTTTCCGGCCTCATGCATGCGAAATGTTCGGTCCCACCAATCAAGAACTGTCACGCCATCAAGTTTTTGTACTGCGGCAACGACTGCATGTTGATGCTCTTCGTTTCGGCAGTGCACAACAAGACTGCGACGAAGCACCGGACCACGAACATCAAAACCATCAAGTGCGCCGATGTTTCCACCCGCTTCACCAATTGCGGCACACAACCGCCCGAGGGTGCCGGGCACATTCTCGAGTTGACAATCAAGAGCTATGGAAAATGCAGCGTTGGGGAGGGTAGGCATATGACCCTCTACGCTACGGACTTCGTAAGCACCAAACTCCGTCGCCTCATGCGAAATAACCGAATCTCTGAGGTGCTGTCACTTTGTGAATGTCAGCCCAGCAAACTTGCCTGTTTGGCGCCAGGCGTCAAGAAATTCAAAGAATGCAACAGGGCCACCAGGGTGCCCACTGCCGTTGAACGTGTCGCTCTGAGACATTGGTTTGCCCTCGTTGTTGTAATAGCCAGGTGTGCAATCAGGATTTCCGCGAAGACCTCGCGTGTTGCTCGTGATGAAGGTGAGCCAGTCATCTTGCGCAGTCTGCGTTGGCTCAACTTGCCGCATGTCATTTGCCTCGGCGTGCGCAATGATGTCGGCGATTGCCAAGCCATTTTCTACATAATTTTGCGGCACGTTGGCGATCTGATTTGCCCCTTGAGTGAAGCCGATGACGAACAAGTTCGGAAACTCGCGCACATGGATGCCGTGCATGCTGCGCATGCCATTACCCCAATACTCAGACAGTGCTATGCCATTACGACCAGCGATGTCAAAGCCGCTGCGTCGTGAGTAACTGGTGCCAACTTCAAAGCCTGACGCAATGATAAGACAGTCAAGCGGATAATGCACACCTTGTACCCAAGCCCCGTGTTCATCGATGCGCTCTACACCTTTGCCATCGGTGTCAATGAGATGTGTATTGGGATTATTGAATGACTGCAGGTACTCGTCATGAAAACATGGACGCTTACACAACTGGCGATACCACGGCTTGAGAGCATCTGCAGTGCGCTCGTCACCAACTATCGCGTCTACTCGTGCACGCACCTCGTTCATCTTTTCGTCGTCAGATTCTTCATACGCCTGAAGCAACGTTTCCGGCCCGAGACTTCGACCGGCTTTTACCAACTCCACCATGCGATCGCGAATACGAATCGAGATGTCAGTCCAGCCGTCTTTCACCAAGTCTTCTTCGGCAAAGCCAAGCGTCTGAAGCACAGTGAAGTTCGTCATCCACTTGCGTTGCCAGCCTGGCTCAAGTTCGGCAAACCACTGCGGATCAATCTCGTGATTGTTGCGCACATCAATTGATGATGGCGTTCGCTGAAACACAAACAACTCGCCCGCCGAGTACGACAGATGAGGAATGCACTGCACTGCAGTTGCACCAGTGCCAATGATGCCGACGCGCTTGTTGGCCAACCCTGTCATCGGCGCACCTTTGGCGTCACCACCTGTGTAGGCGTAGTCCCAGCGACTGGTGTGAAACGCGTGTCCGACAAACGAATGAATACCCGAGATACCTGGCAGTTTTGGAAGATGTAACGGCCCCGTGCTCGTACACACATACTTTGCGCGCAGCACGTCGCCGCGATCGGTGTGCACGATGTAACGCGAAAGCGATTCATCCCACACAATTGACTCAACACCAGTAGACAACAATGCGTCGCGACGCAAATCAAACGTGTCAGCAATGCGTTGCGCGTGCGCCTGGATTTCTGGCGCGGCTACATACTTAGCCGACGGCACGGTGCCCGTTTCTTCAAGTAGTGGGAGATATACCATCGCTGCGGTGTCGCACATCGCACCTGGGTAGCGATTCCAATACCACACACCACCTACGTCACCGGCCTTGTCGATAAGTCGCACATCGCTGATACCTGCTTGCTTGAGGCGTGCACCAATCACCAGCCCACCGAAGCCCGCACCAATCACCAGCACTTGCACGTCGGTGCGCAGAGGTGCTCGCGACACAACAGGCGTGTAGGGGTCATCAAGCAAATTGGCGTATCGCCCAGTTGCCTCGAGATATTGGTTGTTGCCGTCGACTCGCAATCGCTTGTCGCGTTCGGCGCGGTATCGACCGCGAAGTGCCTGTCGCTCGTCGTCACTCAGTTGACTAGTCACGACGAAATCATATGTACTGGTTTCTGTATTCGCGTAAGCGGACTACTCCACGCGAAGGCCAGAGATTGCGCGAGCAATCACCAACTGCTGAATCTCTGAGGTGCCTTCAAAGATGGTGTGAATCTTGGCGTCACGGTGCCAACGCTCAACCGGATATTCACGCGTGTAGCCGTAGCCACCCAAAATTTGAATTGCATCTTCCGTGACTTTGACAGACATTTCAGATGCAAAGTACTTGCTCTGTGATCCTTCTGCATTTTTGTAGCCACCATTTTTTGCAAGCCACGATGCACGCCAGATAAGCAGACGTGCTGCATCAATCTGCGTGATCATGTTGGCGAGCTTGAACGCAATGGCTTGATGCATGATGATCGGCTTGCCGAATGCTTTGCGCTCTTTGGCGTAGTCGAGTGCGTATTCGTATGCCGCGCGTGCGACACCGAGTGCCTGAGCACCAACTGCAGGGCGTGTTGCCTCAAATGTTGCCATTGCTGGTTGCTTACCGCTCGACGTGCCCTCGCGATATCGCGCAAGTTTGGCATCAAGTTTTTCTTTGCCGCCAAGTAGACAGCGGCCTGGGATGCGAACGTCTTCGAGCACCACTTCTGCTGTGTGGCTGGCACGAATGCCGTGCTTCATATATTTCTGTCCTTGTGACAAACCTTTTGTGTTTGGCGGAACAACAAAACTCGCTTGACCGCGGCCTTTGAGTTCTGGATCGACTGCTGCCACAACTACGTGCACGTTGGCAATGCCACCGTTAGTAATCCATGCTTTCGTGCCATTGAGCACCTCGTCGTACACCGCACGTGTGCGCAAGTTGGACACGTCGCTACCTGCATCTGGTTCGCTCACACAAAATGCGCCGACCTTGACATCATCTGCAGTGCCATAACACTGTGGCACCCACTCCATCATTTGTTCTGGTGTGCCATTGCCAGCAATGCCGGCTGCAGCGAGGCCAGAGCCCATGATTGCCATTCCAATTCCGGCGTCGCCCCAAAACATTTCTTCGATTGCAACAACTATGGTGAGACCAGTTGGGTCTGCCATTGCATTCATGATGAAGTCGAGACCGTACAATCCAATCTTTGCTGCCTCTTGCACGATCGGCCAAGGGAACTCTTCTTTTTCATCCCACTCGTGTGCGGCAGGACGAATGGTGTCAACAGCAAACTGATGAATCCAATCTTTGATTTGAAGTTGGTCATCATTGAGGGCAAGTGAAAATTCGGTCATGTCACTAAGTTACCGTGTAGTAGACCCGTCTGCCACATTTGTGCGTCAGGCCACTTTTCTCTAGCAATCGTTACTTTTTGACAGGTAATTGCAAGATCGAGGTTGCGATCGTTTCAAAAATGAGTTTTGCACCCGGCTTGTATGCGTGCACCCCGTCCCACCTGTAGGAAAGGCTGGTTGAAATTTTTGGATCGTTGCACCATTCTTTTGGACTACTGACAAAAAACACACCGTCGTCTTCTGGCGCTGCGATCTCGCGCAACAAATCATTGAGGTGTCTTGTGCGCATATCGTCACCTCGTTGTGGAAGTGCGGGTACCGGACCACCCTTTGAGTCGACTGGTCGCATGCACGCAACTTCAAGAAGTGCAACTGTTGCACCTGTTGCACGCAATGCGTCTATGCCTCGTTTCATTTGCGTGCGAAACATCGTGTCGGCTGGCGAAGTGTTAGACGCAAATGTAAAACTATTGATCTTGAGATCAAGCACTTCCCACGCTCCGAGCACCACAAGCACTACATCGGCTTTAGCCTTTGTTGCCGACTTCGCCCAACTCTTTTCAAAGCCAACACAGTTTGCAAAATTACGGCGGAAATTTCCATTCGTGCCACCAACGCCGACGCCTCTGTCGTAGATGCCACAACCATCAATTGAGCCATCCGCAACAACAAATGTCTTTTCTATCCCCGACGGTTTGTTTATGACTAAGGAGTGCGCTTGCGAGTCGCCGACAATCACCAACTTGCGTGGCAATTTTGCAATAGTCGTCGTTGTCGTTGATGCTGCAGGCAATAAGAATGGGGAGGCAACTACAACAGCGGCGATAAGCACAGGAAGTCGACGATGCATTGTGCTCAATTGTTGTCGGTTGTGCCACCAATTACCAAGTGCCCCTTGGCGAGTGGGGATCTCGACAAACTGATACACAAATTCGTTGATGATCACGGTGGCTGCAAGCGCAACGGCCAAGCGATTACCCGAGTCGCGTGCATGTGTGATGACAAAAATGGGCTAATGCCAGAGGTACAACCCGTACGAGCGGCGACCGATTTTGACAAAAAAGTCTTGTGAGAAAAACTTTTTAATAATTAAGCCGTTTGGTCGCATGGTGACAGCAATGATCACGGCAGATGCAACTGTCGTGGCAGCCAAACCGCCTTGGTACAGGCGTGCGTCGGCCACATGCACAGTGGCCATCAGCACGCCAATCACTGCGATCGATGTGACTGCAAGAGCCTCAGCTATCGACGAACGCCACCAACTCGATGGCGATGTTTTGCGCCATGGCCGCCACAACATTGCGACTGCTGCACCTAGCAAGAGACCGCTCGAGCGCGTGAGTGTGCTGAGGTATAAAAAGTTGGTGCGCGTTTCATCGTCTTGTACAAAACGCAATGCCGTTGCAGCCATCGCTGCCCCACTGCACGCAACCAGTAGCGCGCCTGAGATCTTTGGACGCATCCACTTTGCTCCAAATATAAATGTAAACAACAACGGCCAAACGAGATACCACTGTTCTTCTACGGCAAGCGACCACAGATGGCGCAGCACCGGCAACGAACTCGCGGCGAAGTATGGAGTGTCTATGGCATAGATCTGCCACCAGTTCGAAAAATAACCAAGAGATGGCAACACGTCACGACGAAAATCGGGTGCTGAGTCGCTGGCGTAAAACGCCACGCAAAATGCAGTGGCACCCAACATCACAAAAAGAGCGGGCAAAAGTCGTCGCGCACGTCGAATCCAAAACTGCTTGAGATCAATGCGTTGAGTCGATTCGCGCTCTTCAATCAGCAATGACGTGATAAGAAATCCGCTGACAACAAAAAATACCTCGACACCCAAAAATCCACCAGGTAACCAGGAAATGTTTGCGTGATACAGCATCACCGCGATCACACTGAATGCGCGGATGCCATCGAGCGAGGGCTCTTAGCCCATCAGTTGCTGCTCGTTCATTTGACTTTTCTGAAGGCCACAAAAATTGCAATCACATATATCGCTGCGCCAACACTAAAAGGAGCGCCGATACCGATGTGATCAAAAGCCAAGCCGGCAAGTGGTGGACCAAGCACTCGCGCGAGTGCCGATGCCGACTGCTGAACGCCGAGTGCTTCGCCACGACGATCGTCATCGGCCGAGTTTGCGACAAGTGCACTCAGAGATGGGCTTGCCACACCGGCTCCGATAACCATGATGACCAACGCGATGATCAGCGTTGGCCAGATCACTGCCGCACTGAGCAGCAGCAAGCCAATCGCAACCAACACTTGCCCACTGCGCATCAAACGCAGTGAACCAAACTTTGCAGTGAGCGGCGCAATCAATGCACCTTGCACACCCGACATCACTGCGCCGATGCCAAGAAACACTGCTGCTGTTGATGCTTCAGTGAGATTAAATCGTGCACCACCAAATAATGAGAACGTTGCTTCGAAGCCCGAGAATGCGAACATCGAAAAAAATCCGACTGCTGCAAGCGCACCGTAGTTGCGTTTGCGTAATGGTGTCGGAGTTCGTTTTGTTTCACGGACACGAGTGACATCACGTGTTTCCGGCAATCGGATCATCGCTGCAACTGCATTGACCAATGCCAAGCAACCTGCAAGATAAAACGGCACGTGCGCACCGCCAAGTGCTGCAAGTCCGCCGAATGCAGGGCCAAATATAAAGCCAACACCAAACGCCATGCCAAGTAATCCGAGCATTCGCGCGCGCTGTTCTTTGGATCCGATATCGGTCACGGCACTTTGTGCAACCGAGACGCTTGCACCTGATGCACCGTCAATGAGCCGACCTGCAAACAACACCCACAGTGCACCGGCTGCACCAGTAATAAAACTGCCAACCGCTGTGCCAAGGAGCGAGAGAACAATGACTGGCTTGCGACCAATGCGATCAGACCACCGACCAAGTATTGGTGCAAAAATCATTTGAGCAAGTGAGAACGACGCAAACAACATGCCGACTTGAAAACCAGATGCACCAAATCGGTCGGCATAACGACCAAGTATTGGTACGACCATGCCAAACCCGATCATGTCGAGGGCGACGGTGGACCAAATGATCCAAAAACCGCGCGGCAATGGCTCGCGCGGAGTTTTTATAGTCTCGGTCATGCGCGACGCACGCGAGTGCCGGCCTTGGTGGTCTCAACCACGTAGCCGGCTGCCTGCAGTTCAATGCGGATGGCATCAGCCGTTGCAAAATCTTTTGCCACGCGAGCAGCATCCAGTTGTTGTGCGCGCTCGACAATCGCTGCGTCAATATCGTCGCCACTGCGCAACATCAGGCCCAGCGCATTACACATTTCGTGCACTGCAGTTGTCAAGGCTGCACATACTTGAGTATCGCCAGACTCGATGGCAATATTGGCGCGTCGTACGGTGTCAAAAATAATTGCCATTGCATTTGCTGTATCAATATCGTTGTCCATCACTTCGCGAAACTTGGCAAGCACTTCCGCATTGGCAGGCATTGCTGGCAACGCAGCCTTGGCCATGCGGTCTGCAAACCCGTCCAGATTGGCAAGAGACTTGACCGATGAATCAATGTTGTCTTGACCAACCTTGACCGGTGAGCGGTAGTGCGTTTGCAACAACAACATGCGGTATGCGCGTGGGTCGTATTGCTGCACCAAGTCGACAAGATTGGTGACGTTGCCGAGGCTCTTCGACATTTTTTCGCCTTCGGTGTCAACAACGAACCCGTTGTGCATCCAGTGCTGGGCAAACGTCTTGCCAAGAGCCACTGCTTGGGCACGTTCGTTTTCGTGGTGAGGAAAACGCAAGTCGGCGCCACCACAATGCAAATCAAAACCTTCGCCAAGTAATTGCAGACTCATCACTACACATTCGCTGTGCCACCCTGGTCGACCCTCACCCCACGGTGATGACCAACTTGGTTCGCCGGGTTTCGAAAACTTCCACAACGCAAAGTCGGCTGGGTGACGCTTTTGTGCAGCACCCAACACTTCGCGATCGCCACCACCAGACAACATGTCGTCCAGATTTTGATGCGCAAGTAATCCGTAGTCGGGCACTGACGAAATGTCGAGATACACGCCGTCGTCGGTTGCGTACGCGCTATCGCTCGACATCAACTCACCGATCATGTCAACCATCTGTTCTACATATTCAGTTGCGTGCGGCACATCGGTTGGTCGCAACACACCAAGTGCATTCATAGCGTCAAACCACACGGTTTCGCATTTGTGAGTGATCTCATTCCACGGACGATTTTCGCGATTTGCGCGGTCAATGATTTGGTCGTCGATATCGGTGATATTGGATACCAATCGCACCTGAACACCGCACCACTCCATATATCTACGCAAAATGTCGTAGACCAAAGTGGCTCGACCGTGGCCCAAATGCGGCGGGCCATAGACCGTTGGACCACACAAATAGATGCCCAACTTGCCCGGCTCACGCATTTTGAGTTCGCGCACATCGCGTGTCACGGTGTCATATAAGTGCAGCACGCACACAGCCTAGAGGCGCAGTTGTAGGCCAAGCAGTGGCCTGACCCAATACAGTTAATGCGCGATGACCGTGCCCGATAAGCCCCTACTCGACAACGTCGAAAGCAAGTTGATTGCACAGTGGGACGCCTTGGGCACCTATGCATTTGACCGCAAGGCCACTCGCGACAACGTCTTTGCCATCGATACTCCTCCACCCACCGTGAGCGGCTCGTTGCACATGGGCCACGTGTTTAGCTACACACATACCGACGCTGTCGCCAGGTTTTGGCGCATGCGTGGCAAGTCAGTTTTTTATCCGATGGGTTGGGACGACAACGGACTGCCGACCGAGCGACGTGTGCAAAATTATTTTGGTGTGTCGTGCGACCCGAGTGTTGCTCATGACCCTACATTTGTACCGTCTTTTCGCGGCGACGTGCCCAAGGATCACCGAGCATTAGCGATTTCGCGCCCAAACTTCATTGCGTTATGCGAAGAGCTCACGCACGAAGACGAAAAGGTATTTGAAGACCTGTTTCGCCGACTTGGATTGTCTGTTGATTGGTCATTGTTGTACACCACCATCAGCGATCACGCGCGACGCACAAGTCAAGACGCGTTCTTGCGCAACTTGTCGCGCGGCGAGGCTTACGCCCAAGAAGCTCCAACGTTGTGGGATGTCGATTTTGGAACAGCTGTTGCTCAAGCCGAATTAGAAGACCGCGAGCGTCCTGGCGCATTCCACGACATTTCTTTCAAGCATGAGTCTGGTGGCGAAATACTGATCGCAACTACGCGACCAGAACTCATCCCTGCTTGCGTTGCACTCGTTGCTCACCCAGACGACGACCGCTACAAACCATTTTTTGGCACCATGGTGCGCACACCATTGTTTGATGTAGCCGTGCCTGTGCTCGCACACGAACTTGCACAGATCGATAAAGGTACGGGCATTGCGATGGTCTGCACATTTGGTGATCTCACCGACGTTGTGTGGTGGCGAGAACTGAATTTGCCAACCCGACCAATTATTGGACGCGATGGTCGCATCTTGACGCAAGCACCAGACGGCATGACAAGCGCTTCTGGTCTCGAGCACTACGCAGCACTTGCTGGCAAATCGGTGAAGCAGGCTCAGACCGCCATCGTCGATATGCTGCGCACAAGTGGTGACTTGCGCGGCGAGCCAAAACCGATCACCCACCCTGTCAAGTTTTACGAAAAGGGCGATCGACCTCTCGAAATCGTGACAAGCCGTCAGTGGTACATCCGCAACGGTGGTCGCGACGCCGATTTGCGCGCAGCATTGCTGGCAAGAGGTGATCAGTTGGCTTGGCATCCAGAATTTATGCAGCATCGCTATAGCAACTGGGTCGACGGACTCAACGGTGACTGGCTCGTGAGTCGTCAGCGTTACTTCGGGGTGCCAGTGCCGCTGTGGTACCGACTCAATACGGCTGGTGAACCTGACTATTCAAACCCACTTGTTCCTGAAGCTTCACGATTGCCAATCGACCCGAGCACAGATGTGCCAAGTGAATTTACGGAAGCACAACGCGGTGTGCCTGGCGGCTTTGTCGGTGACGCCGATGTCTTAGACACCTGGGCCACATCATCATTGACACCACAAATTGCTGGCCGCTGGCTCGACGATCCAGCAATGTTTAACAACGTGTTTCCAATGGACGTGCGCCCACAGGGTCACGACATCATTCGCACATGGCTCTTTGCAACAACAGTTCGTTCACACTTCGAACACAGTGTTGCTCCATGGCGCAACGCTGCTCTGTCGGGATGGATTCTGGACCCAGATCGCAAGAAGATGTCGAAGTCGAAGGGCAACGTAGTCACGCCAATTGATTTATTTGAACAGTACGGCAGCGACGCAGTTCGTTATTGGGCTGCATCTGCCCGACCGGGAGTTGACACCGCATTTAGTGAAGACCAAATGAAAGTTGGACGCAAACTTGCAACCAAGTTGCTGAACGCGACAAAGTTTGTGTTGGGTGCTGGCGATGTAAGTGCAGATGTCGTGCCGACTGAGCCACTTGACATTGCAATGTTGCAGCGGCTGAGCGTTGTCATCAACGATGCGACAACGGCATTCGAGACATTTGACTACGCACGCGCGCTCGAGCGCACCGAATCATTTTTCTGGTGGTTCTGCGATGACTACCTCGAACTCGTCAAGATGCGTGCATACGGCACCACCGACATCTCGGCGTCTGCTCGGGCGGCACTGCAACGCGCGCTGAGTGTCATGCAACGTTTGTTTGCACCACACATTCCGTTTGCCACAGAAGAAGTATGGAGTTGGTGGAAGCAGAATTCAATTCACTTGTCTCAGTGGCCAACAGTTGCAGAAATCACTGGTGACACCAAACATGTTGATGCCGCCGAGATGATGCTCGAGAGTGCGTGCAACGTGATCGGTGTTATTCGCCGCACCAAAACAGAAGCCAAACTCTCGCAACGCGCCGAGGTTGAGTACACATCAGTGAGCGCAACAGATGCACAAATCGCGTTGCTCAAAGAATGCACTGGCGACTTGCAAAATGCTGGTGTTGTACCCGCCATCGAGTTTGTTGCGCACACGGCCGGCGACTCGGCGGCGCATATCGTGACGACTGTGCGTCTTGCCCCAGTAGTGGACGCCAAGTGAGTCACTACAAGCGACCCCGTTCGCACTACCTAGTTCTTGCACTCAACATTGTTGTGGTGTGTGCATTACTCGTTGCTGGCCTTGGAATGTTGTGGGCCAATAACCGTCTCAACGCACGACAAGTTGTTTCGCTCAATCGTGACCCAAACGGTCAACCAAGTTCTGACGCTGAAATCACTCCTTCTGATAACTGGAATTTGACCGAAGGTGACCTCGCCGCCAAGAACTTTTTGCTCACTGGCTCGGACAACGGCAGTTGCGTCGACCCAGACTCTCCATATGCCGGAGCATTTGGCAATCGAACAGGTTTTGGCGAGCGCAGTGACACGATCATGATTATTCGTGTTGATCCAAAAGACAACCGCGCGGCTTTCTTGTCTTTTCCGCGCGACTTGTGGGTCAAAATTGCTGGTTCTACTCGCACCAACCGCATCAACACTGCTTTTGATCGCAAGAACCCAAACAAACTTGTTGACACAATCTACCAAAATTTTGGAATCAGTATCGATCACTACGTCAACATCGACTTTTGTGCGTTTAAAGAAATCGTTGATGCAGTAGGTGGAGTCAGCATTCCGTTTTTGTATGAGACTCGCGACAAAAATACTGGCCTGTATGTTCCGGCACCGAGCTGCTTTGAGTTTTCGGGCGACCACGCGCTTGCATACGTGAGGTCTCGATCGGGCTATTCGTATTTTGATCCCGCAAAAAACGATTGGATCAAAGATGGAACGGGTGATCTTGGTCGCATCAGCCGTCAACAAGACTTCATTCGCCGCGCTATGCAACGAGCACTTGATAAAGGGTCGAGCAGCCCAACCGTTGCAAACAAACTGCTTAATGCGGGGCTCAAAAATGTGATTACTGATGATCAACTGACACCAATTTCGATGCTGCAATTGGCACAAGCAATGCGCGACCTCAATACCAGCAGCATCCCTTCCTACACGATTGCAGCAACTAGCGAAATGGTCGGCGATCAAGCCGTTCTTGTGCCGCGAATTCAGAACGACACAATGCGCGAAATTCTTGCTTTGTTTCAGGGCAAAGCAAGTTTGGCCACACCCGGCTCGGTCGCTGATGCACCACCTACATCTGACATGACAACAAACGAAGGTGCCCTCGGCGGTATATCGAGCCAACAAATTGTTCCAGTGAATTACGTGAAGTACACGAGCAACGCTTCATCATCTGCACCACCAACAACACTTCCCGTTGTCGCACCAGAGCAAGCAACACTCGGTGTTGCTCCACCAAACGATCCGAGTTGTCGCTAGTCGAGCACTCGTCGTAGTGCGTCGGGCACATCGCTCGGCCCACTTACTGTCGTAAATCTTGCGCCAACTTGTTGAGCAAATACACGGGCTTCAGCATCATCGTCGACTGGAGCAATGACCACGAGCTCTTCGAGCGCGCTACCAGCAAGCACCGCATCGCCTTCGACCGTTGAACGACAATCGGAAAACAGAATCGTCACCCGCCTACCTGCCCGAGAACGCGCAAGTTGAGTGCTTGCAGTGGTTAATGCCTGAGCAAGGTTGGTTGTGCCAAACCCACGTAACGACAACACCGTGTTGACTACCTGTTCGCTTGACCGCGAAACATCCTGCGACTTTGCAACCACAACGTCATTGCCAAACACCAGCACGCTGTAGTCACTTGGCTCGCGACTGGCTACAGCGGCGGCGGCCATTGCTGAATTTGCGAGTGGCTTGCCACCCATTGACCCGCTGCGGTCAACCACCAAACTGAATGCTGTTCCCGGCTTTGTCCAGTCCCGCACTTTGAGCGCATCTACATCGACTGCGCCATGCACTCGAATCTCGTTTAACCCATCCAAGCTTGCGTCAATATCTATGTCACCTGCATCTGGCTGATAATTCACGAGCGTCATCTTGCCGATGCCGCGCGGACGTGGCTTGCCAGTACGCGCAATTTCAAGCATCACTCGCCCCGCAAGTCGGCGCGCAAGTTCGCGCAACTTTGGGTCGGTTGCTGCGGTCAAGTTGGCAAGCATGCCGAGAATTTCGTCAGGAGATTCGTTCAGAGCTTCGTCTACCGCGGCTTCATTGAGTTCTCCGACTTCGGGAGAAATTTGTTCGAATCGATCATGTCGTGCCAAGTCACTTCGCGAAACAGTTTTCTTATTTGCTTGACTCTCTGCCTGCTCGGCGAGTGCGCCCTCTTTAACTGCCGGATTTGCTAGTTCGAGGTCGTGGCCCCAGTCGGGGCGCCAGCTTTTCCCGCTGACTCGTCACCGGCACTCAAGCCAAAAACGTCATTCCAAATTTCGGAAACGACTTCTTCTGCATTACGCACACTTCCTTCGCGAATCCGAACCCTGCCACTAATTGCAACTAGTGCGCTATCGAGCCCAATTGATGCAGAAATATTTTTCGAAGATCGAATCTCGGCCAAACTCGATGCCACCAACGCAGTGTCAATCGCTCCGCGCACCGACGACCCAACTCGCAAATCGGGATGATTGCGTGTGCGGCGAACCACTTCAACAACTTTTGTTACCCAAGCAGCATCTGGTTGCACACCAGCACTATTTTTTTGGCTATTCGCCTTGAGATTGCGATCAACAATTGCACACTCGTCTCCTGAAGACTGATATGTCATTGCAACGCGGCACACTCTGTCATAGACGGCACTTGAGATGCGCGCCGTACCCACGGCATCAAACGGATTCATTGCTGCAACAAGTCGAAAACCGTTCGCGCCAACCACTTTGCCGAGGCGCGGCACAGTTATTTCGCCTTCGCTCATGACCGTGATCAACACGTTGAGCGTTTCCTCCGGAATTCGGTTGATCTCTTCTACATACAACAATGAACCTTCACGTAAGGCAGTAACGAGTGGGCCGTCAACAAAGACGTCGGGTGCGTAGCCGTCGCTCAAGACACGAGCCGGATCAAAGTGGCCAATCAATCGCGCTGGTGTGAGCTCGGCGTTGCCCTCCACAAACGAAAACCCAACCGACATGCTTTGCGCAACTGCTCGTAACAACGTGCTTTTGCCTGTGCCTGGTGGCCCTTCAAGCAACATGTGTCGACCAGCAATAAGCGCGGCAACTACCAACTCAATTTCGCGCTGACGGCCGACAACATCGCCGCCGACTGCGCGAATTATCTGGTTTAATGTTTGCTGATCAGTCATATTTGATGACGCCACGGATATTTTCTCCGTCACGCATCGCGCGGTAACCCTCGTTGATGTCATTCAACGTGTAAGTGCGGGTGACCAAACCATCAAGATCGAGTTGACCTTCGCGATACAAGCCCAACAACTTAGGAATGTCGGAGCGTGGATTGCCCGAACCAAACAGCGATCCAACAAGTTGCTTTTCCATCAACGTCATGTCGAGCAAACTTACCGATGCACCAAACTCCATTGCAGGGTGAATGTTGGTCACAACAACACGACCACGCTTTGCAGTGAGCGCCATTGCTTCGTGAATCACTGCACCACTACCGACACCCATTGTCATGATCACTTTGTTGGCCATCGTGCCGCGGGTGAGTTCTTGCAACAGTGGGACTGCTTCGGCCATCGAGTTGGCGCTATGTGTTGCTCCAAACTCCATTGCTTTTTCGCGCTTGAACTCGATTGGGTCAATCGCAATGATTTGTTTTGCGCCAGCAATGCGCGCGCCTTGAATTGCGTTGGCTCCGATGCCACCGACACCAACGATTACAACGGTGTCACCAGGCTTTACTTCGGCTGCATAGACGCTAGAGCCCCAGCCAGTTACCACACCACAACCGAGCAAGCACGCGCGGTCGAGCGGCACATCTTGTTCGATCTTGATACAACTTGCTTCGTGCACCACAGTGTGTTGCGCAAATGTTCCGAGTAGACACATCACGCCCAAGTCTTTTCCGCCAGCATGATGACGCGAAGTTTGATCACTGATCTGCTTGCCAGTTGCCATGTAGGCACCAAGGTCACATAAGTTTTGGTGACCAGTCGAGCAACTCACACAACGACCACACGACGGGATGAAACCAAATACGACGTGATCGCCAGGTGCAAGCCAACTCACATTTGCTCCAACTTGTTGCACAAGCCCAGCACCTTCGTGGCCGCCGATAATTGGAAGCTCAAACGGCAAGTCGCCAGTAACAAGATGCTCGTCTGAGTGACAAAGACCAGAAGCAGCCAACTTCACCAACACTTCGTTCGGACCAGGCGCATCCAATTCAATATCCTCGATGCTCCACGGAGCATTCAATTCCCACAACACTGCTGCTTTTGTCTTCACGATGTCCCCCTTATGTATGGCTCTGATAGCCACACTTCCTACGCTGACACTAACCCGAGAGGTGCCACTTGAGTATTGTTGGCAGGTAATGGAACCCACAACTACAGCCCAAATAAGCGAAATTGTGCAAGATACGGATTCGGTCAAACAGACTGTCCACCAAGATGTCACCGAGCTGCTTGTCGAAGAAATTTCGATTGACGGCATGTGCGGCGTCTACTAAGTCAAGTCAGTTCGTCCTCCACATCATGTCAATCACGCTGGAAACAGCATGCGAATTAAATCCGCAAGTAGCACTGCGCCCTGAATCATTTGGTGCGCTCGCCTATCACTACGGCAATCGCAAGCTTGTTTTTTTAAAACACCCAGACGTGGTTGCTGTGGTCCGCGACGTCGCCGACTACGCAACGCTGCAAGATGCACTCGGAGCGCACAACATACAGCCATCACGTTGGCCGAGTTTTGTAGAGGCCATCGACTCACTCGCCGCATCGGACATCATTCGTGTCAGGTAAAGCACTCGCAAGCCAACTCAAGGGGGGTCTTGACGCACCAATTTGTTTGACATGGGAAATCACCTACGCCTGCAACCTGCAGTGCGTGCACTGTTTGTCGAGCAGTGGCACTCGGGATCCACGCGAACTTTCAACCGATCAAGCAAAAGCCGTGCTCGACGAGTTGCGCGACTTGCAAGTGTTTTACATCAACATCGGTGGCGGCGAGCCGATGATTCGCAAAGATTTTTTTGAGATTCTCGAACATGCAGAAGCCAACGACATTGGCGTTAAGTTTTCGACGAACGGCACGTACATCACAGCAGAAAATGCGCGGCGATTGGCTGGGATGAATTATCTCGATATCCAAATCAGTCTTGACGGCGTGGACGCTGTCACCAACGATGCAGTGCGCGGCAAGGGATCATACGCAACCGCAATTGCAGCAATGAACCATTTGCGCGATGCCAACTTTGGACAATTCAAAATTTCTGTTGTTGTAACACGACACAACGTCGAGCAACTCGACGCCTTCAAGGCACTTGCCGATTCGTATGGTGCACAATTGCGCATCACTCGCCTACGACCATCTGGCAGAGGTGCCGACACATGGGACGAGTTGCACCCAACGCAACAACAGCAGCGCCAGATTTACGACTGGTTGATGAAGCATGGCGACAACGTGCTCACGGGCGATTCATTTTTTCACTTAAACGCCTTTGGTGAGTCGCTCCCTGGTCTAAACTTGTGCGGTGCCGGTCGTGTGGTGTGCTTGATCGACCCGATCGGCGACGTGTACGCATGCCCGTTCGTTATTCATGATCAATTTAAAGCCGGATCACTCTTGAGTGACGGTGGCTTCACCAAAGTGTGGAAAGAAAGCGACCTCTTCTTGTCGCTACGCGAGCCGGAATCTGAAGGCGCATGTTCGGCATGTGGTAGTTACGACGCCTGCCAAGGCGGTTGCATGGCCGCCAAGTTCTTTACCGGTATACCACTCAATGGACCAGACCCAGAGTGCGTCACCGGACACGGAGAAGAACTCGTCAAGGCAGCATCAATCAACCTCATCCCCAAGCCGTCAATGGACCACTCAAGACCTGTAAAGATCAATTCGCCACAACTGGCTTCATCCAAAGAAGCAGTGCAACGAATGGAACGGGTATGAACGACGTCAATCCACTGCTGATTATTGGCGCCATCATTGTTTCGTATTTTCTCGGCACGTTTCCAAGTGCACTGATCATTGCCAAGCGAGGTGGCGTCGATGTCACTGCTGCAGGGTCTGGCAATCCGGGCACATCCAATGTTGTGCGCTTACTCGGATGGAAATATGGACTCGTTGTGTTTGTTGCCGATGTACTTAAGGGTTCTGCTTCCGTTGCTATTGCTTGGTTTGTGATGAACACACAACCAGACGCACTTCGTGTCTCGCATCTTGCCTATGCCTGCGGTTATGCCGCAGTGATCGGCCACACGTTTCCTATAACGCGTAAGTTTGTCGGTGGCAAGGGCGTTGCCACTGGTGGCGGTGTCATGTATGTGTTGTACCCCGTCATGAGTTTGATCTTGTGTGCATCGTGGTTTGTGCTGCGAAAATCAACTGGCAAGTCATCTGTTGCCTCACTGATTATTACCATCGCTGTTCCTGTGTATGTAGCAATTTGGCGCAACGACAACATGTGGGAGTTGGCTGCAGCACTTGGGCTCGTTGGCATGATCATTATTCGACACTTGCCAAATATTCGTCGACTCCAGACCCACGAAGAAAACGTTTAACATTTTTGACTGAAATGCAATGAATCAGCTCAACGACTTTTTTGCATGGCTTGAGCACTTTTCATCGTCGCCTTGGTTTTATCTGATTATCCTTACAATCGCAATTGCCGACTCGGTGATTCCGATCGTGCCAAGCGAAACACTTGTCATCATTGGTGGCGTAAGTGCAGGTTCTGGGCACTTATCGATTGCACTCGTGATACTGGTGGCTGCTGCTGGTGCCTTTATTGGTGACAACATGTCGTATCTCATCGGGCGCCAAGCAAGCGAACGAATCCTCAAGCGATACACACGCAATGAGAAAAGCCAACAGAGATTAGAAAAAGTGATCCATCAAATTGAACAACGTGGCGGAATGCTGCTCATCACTGCACGATTCATACCCGGTGGTCGCACCCTGTTGACTCTCACGTGTGGCATCACCCGTCGCGATCATCGCTGGTTCGTTGGCTGGATAGTTGCTGCTGCATCTATCTGGGCGCTCTATGCATCGCTGCTCGGTTTTATTGGTGGCAAAACTTTCCAGGACGACCACACCAAGGCATTTCTGGTCGCTTTCGGTGGCGCAGTCAGCGCAACTTTGCTGATCGAAGCAGTGCGCTTTGTGCGCAAACGCCTTCGCGCTTAGTCTTTGGCGTGGCCAACAACATCGCAACCAACACGTGGTCGCAGATTGCGAATCGTAAATCAACGGTGCTGTTATTGCCACTCGGATCATGCGAACAGCACGGCCCGCACCTGCCACTAGACACCGACACTCAAATCGCACAATACTTGTGCGCACAAGCCGCTTTGCAAAACGATCACATTCTGATTGCCCCAAGTCTGTCCATCACTGCAAGTGGCGAACATGCTGGCTTTCCCGGCACATTGTCAATTGGCACTGATGCTCTCACACAAGTCTTGATTGAGATCGTTCGATCAGCCGACTGGTGCAGTGGTGTGGTGTTCGTAAATGGTCATGGCGGCAACACCGATGCTGTGACAGCGGCAGTACGCACACTCAAGAGCGAGCAACGCAATGTTGCATCATGGTGGCCAAGCATCGAGCATGGTGACGCGCATGCTGGTGCGAGTGAGACCTCAATGATGCTGGCTATCGACCCATCACGAGTCAACATGGCAAAGGCCGAGGCTGGATCAACCAAACCAATTGGCGAAATATCTGAGCAGTTGCGTAGCGGCGGTGTGCGTGCGGTTTCTGCCAACGGTGTGTTGGGCGACCCAACTACTGCGACGTCTCAGCACGGCCAGAGTTTGCTCTCGCAATTAACACAAGATCTCGTTACCTTTATTAACGAACACATGAATTAACTAACCAATAGCCGTAACCATGACCGACGTCATCAATCAACCGCACTTCATAGTTGACCCGTCTTGGCGCCGTCCTGTGCGCGGTCTCATGGTGTTCGCAGGTTCTCCACTCAAGATGTTTACATTGAGCGAAGCCGGTCGCCATATTGCAGAGTTACTCGAAATTGGATTGCCGCTCCCCGAAGGTCACGAAACACTCACCAACCGTCTGCTTGATGCCGGTGCCATTCATCCGACACACATAGTTGGTAGCGAGCAACCTTTCACGTTGGCCGATGTAAGCATCGTGATTCCTGCACATGTGCGTAATTCAAAAGACGCGCGCCTGCTCCACACTCTTGTTGACACACTGACCAAGCTCTCTACAACTGCAGCCACCATCATCGTGGTTAACGATGCATCACCACACGCAATTGCCGACATTGCTGGTGTGCGAGTTGTTTCACTCGATCAAAACAAGGGGCCAGGCGCTGCACGCAACCACGGATTGCAGTATGTGACCACGCCATTTGTTGCGTTCATTGATGTAGACGTAACACTCGAAAACAACACGTTGATTGAACTACTTTCGTATTTTGCCGACGAGCGCGTTGGTCTTGTTGCACCGCGCATTGTGAGTGCGACCACCGAAGGCGCGTTAGCTGCTTATGAAACGTTGAAATCACCGCTCGATCTTGGTCCGCTTGAAGGTCGCATTCGCAAAGGTACGCGCATCAGTTACACACCGTCCGCGATGTGGTTGTGTCGCACAGAAGCAATGCGTCAAATCAGCGGATTTGACGAAACATTGCAAGTTGGCGAAGACGTAGACGCACTGTGGCGTCTTGACACAGCCGGTTGGCGCTGTCGTTACCAACCAACCGCGGTATGCACTCACCTACCGCGATCAACTGTCAGCGAATTTGTTGCACAGAGAATTGGCTACGGCACATCGGCCGCTGCTCTGGCACAGAGACACAAGGGTGCGCTTGCACCTGTGCGAGTGAGCGGCTATTCGGCTGGCATGTGGGCACTTATTGCACTCGGTTACCCAATCTTTGGCGCATTAGTTGGCGCAGGAACAATCGCTGCACTGGCTCGCAAGTTGCGCGATGTTCCACATGCTGTCGAAGAGTCTGCGCGCTTGGCTGGTCTTGGCAATGTGCATGCCGGACGCACGATCGCTTCAGCGATTACGCGAGTGTGGTGGCCAATTGCAGTTGTGCTGGCACTGTTTTCAAAACGAATGCGCTGGGTATTAATTACTGCAGCGGTAGTTCCATCAATGTACGAATGGTGGAAGGGTCGGCCAAAACTCGATCCAATTCGATTTACTGCATTACGCGTGCTTGACGATGCCGCGTACGGAGTTGGTGTATGGAAAGGCGTTGTCCAAGAACAAAACTTTGACGCGCTTAAGCCTGACTTGACGTCGTGGCCAAAGAACGCAAACTGAAGTTATTGCACTCTTCGCAAACTTCTTCAGGAATTACTCCAGCCTTCATCAGCCATCCAAACATGATGCAGCCGAGACATACCGCAAATGCTGATTCCAGAAATGCAGCGCCAACGAGCGCAGCGATAACAAATCGTGCTTCGGTCACCGCTCCGCTCACGAACAGTGCGCTTGCAACGATGCCGAATGTTGCACCAACACCTTGGGCAAATCTTTTTGGCGGGCCAGGCACCAATCGGTGTTCACTTTTCATCAACGGTGTGAGTAACGGTGTGAGCACTTGTGTCGAGAACCGACCGAGCGGGCTCAATGTTGGCCCAGTGAGCACTCGTGCAATAAATCCATAAGTCAGCACCGCCAGAATCCAGCCACTGCCAGTGACGGCAAACAGTGTTCCCATGAGAGCAGCACCACCCGCAACGATGCGAGCAGATGTTTCGTTGACTGGGTTGGGGAAACTCAACAATTTGACCATTGGGTCAGCCTAAGGGGCAATTGTTGACTTAACAAGTCGGGTTTAAATGGGTCACCCAAACCGTTCAGATACCGTGCAGTCACATGACTTTGCGCCTGACAGTCGATCGCCAAGCCTGGCTCCACCATGTGCACACCCATGCCGCAGACCTTGGCGATAGCCAACATCTCGTACCGGTTGTCAAAGGCAACGGTTATGGGTTTGGCCGACCACTCCTGATTGAACAAGCACTTTCGATTGCAACCGAGATTGCAGTTGGCACAGTCTTCGAGGCCCACGACATTCCCGCATCGCACACGCCAATCGTGCTCACGCCTGTTGGTGATGAGTTGCCAACTTCGCTGCCAAGCAATGCAGTGCTCGTTGTCGGGTCACAGCATCATGTCAACACACTTGTGTCACATGGTTGGAGTGGCCGCGTGATCGTCAAACTCCGATCGAGCGTGCAACGTTTTGGTGTTGCCGGCGCTGACGTCGCGTCGGTCGTGAGTGCTGTACAGGCTGCTGGCTTTGAGCAGCACGGCTGGTCGGTACATCCACCACTGGATGGCACGGCTGCTGACCACATGCAAGAGATCGCACAATGGCTGAGCGTCGTGCCAGACAATTTGCCGATGTATGTCAGTCATATTGACGCATCCACGCTGAACACGCTTCGTACCGCTCATTCACAACGAAAAATAGTCGCCCGCTCTGGCACTTCTTTGTGGCTTGGTGACAAGTCGATGCTCACACTCGGCACCGATGTCTTGGATGTGAGCCGCGTCAATGGCGGAACAGCGGGCTATCGCAACACGCCAATTACTGGCAGTGGTTCACTCGTGGTAGTTGGTTGCGGGTCAAGCCACGGTGTTGCTGCAAATGCTGGCGACCTCAGCCCATTTCATTTTGCAAAACAACGCCTCACGATGCTTGAGCCACCACACATGCACTCAACAATTTTGTTTGTACAAGATGGTGCGACTTGCCCAACTGTCAACGACATTGTTGATGTGCAGCAACCACTCACACGAGTATTCGCCGACACCATCGCCTGGAAATAACTCGCTTTGTGAATTCGTCATCGCGGATTGAAAGTCTGGACGTCGCCCGAGCCATTGCATTATTTGGTGTTGTTGCTATGAATTTTCACGCCTATCTCAACGGCGCTCGGTCGATGTACCCCACTCACCCGTCGGTGTGGGAACGCATGTTCAACCCGCTCACAGGCCCACTGACGACGCGATTCGCCGCAACCTTTGTCTTGATCGCCGGCATCGGTGTGAGTTTGTTTACGCAACGCGCACGAGTGTCATACAACCGTGCCGATATTCGACATGCCCGCATCGTTCTATTGCGTCGCGGAACATTGCTCTATTTCTTGGGTTACTTCGTGCAATGGATCTGGCCCGGAACAATCCTCTTTTATTACGGCGCATATTTCATCATTGCAGCGGCTGTGTTTGCGTGGTCAACAAAACGACTGATTGCGCTTGGCGGAGCAAGCATCATCATCGCAGCAGGCCTTTCATGGTGGCGAGCAAGTCAGTTGTTCGATGGCAATAACACTCGCTGGCTCTCACCCTCGCCCAATTCGCCACGCAATCTGCTCATTCGTACATTTGTTGACTACACCCACCCCGTGTTTCCCTGGATCGCCTTTTTCATCGCTGGCATCATGCTCGGACGCCACATTCATCGTTTAACCGAGATACGCCTGCGACTCCTGTTCGCATCGATCCTCCTCATGCTCGCCACGCACGCTGCAAATTTTCTCTTTACACCGTCTTCGCAGATTTCCGATCGCAACTTTGTCCTTGCAAAGTTGTTGTCAACTCAGCCACTCGATCGCGGAATTTTGTTTTCTCTCGGCACGCTTGCAACTGCCGTTGTCGCGCTCTGTTTGGTTTCACTTGTCGTTGAGCGCGCACTACGCACTATTGCTTTGAGGCTTTTTGTGAAGTTACTTGCACGAGCCGGACGCATGACGCTTTCGGTGTATTTGTTGCATGTCGTATTTTTTAATCTTGTGGTTCATCGGTTGCATTGGGTGGGCGGTACCGGTCTTGACACCGCTCTTGTGTTGTCAATGTCGTTTTATGTCGTTGCGCTATTCATCGCAAGTTGGTGGAATACATACTTTGGGCTCGGGCCAGCAGAACGCGTCTATCGAGCATTTGGTGGATGACTCGAGATCAACGAACCATGTCCGACCAATTACCGACGTTGTGGCAAAACCTGCTGACCCACGAAACATCGAAGCCGTATTGGTCGACTTTGCAAGATTTTGTTGCTGCTGAACGACAAGTTGCAAACGTCTACCCACCTTTAGGAGCAACGTTTCGTGCGTTCGCACTCACTGCACCTGCCGAAGTTCGAGTAGTGATACTGGGGCAAGACCCGTATCACTCGCAAGATCAAGCAAATGGGTTGTGTTTCTCGGTAGCGAACGGCGTCAAGATCCCGCCATCGCTGCGCAACATCTACAAAGAATTACACGCGGATTGCGGCATTGAGCCTGCGTCAAATGGCGATTTGACTTCATGGGCTCGTCAAGGCGTGTTGTTACTCAATGCAACGTTGACTGTGCGACAAGATGGTGCCGGCACACACCAAGGTCATGGCTGGGAAGTTTTTACTGATGCCGTGGTGCGCACACTCGGAGCAAGTCAATCGCCCATTGTGTTTGTGTTGTGGGGAGCATTTGCGCGCAACAAAAATTCGTTGATCACACAACCGAAACACACAATCATCGAGTCGGTTCACCCAAGTCCGTTGTCGGCACACAATGGCTTCTTTGGTTCAAAGCCTTTTTCTCAAATCAATCAAGCGCTTCAAGCAAACGGTTCAGACCCCATCGACTGGCAGATACCCAACCAATAACTCGTTGGCTTTGTGCAGTTTGAGTGCGAAAAGATTAGATTTGGAACATGGGAACCGTGCGCCGCTTTGGCTTTATCGAGTGCGACGCCGACACCGTGTGGGCTTTTGTCGGTGCACCGGAACGACTACATGAATGGTTTCCAATCACTTCGTGCCGAGTAGAGGGCAACAAGCGTTGGATCGTGCTTGCAGCCGGCATCACGTTTGAAGAAGACATCGTTACCCTCGACCACGATTTGCGTCGCTTTCAATACAAGATTGTCAACAACCCGCTGATCACGTTTCATCTCGGAACAGTTGATGTGATTCCCGACGGACCCAATCGATGCCTGCTGATGTATTCGACCGACATGGACCCAGAAGTATTGGCACTACCAATCGGCGGTGCAGCAGGTGTGGGCATTGCCAAAGTCAAAGAAATGTTTGATCGGAAATAAATGGGCCGCAAGATTCTTTTTATCACCACCGACCAGCAGCGCTACGACGCACTTGGTTGCAACGGCGGAATGATCGCACGCACGCCAACGATTGACGCCTTGAGCAAGCACGGCATCACGTTTGATCGTGCGCATCCGCAAAATGTGGTGTGCATGCCATCGCGCAGCACCATGCTCACTGGTCAACACGTTGCTACTCACGGTGTGTGGATGAACGGTGTGCCGCTGCCAGAAGATGCGCCGAGCATTGCAGCTGACTTGCGAGCGACCGGTTACGCAACTGCACTCATCGGCAAGGCACACTTCGAACCGTTGCTCGATCCATTTTTGCGATTCACCGAAAACCGCATGGGCGCCCATCGCTCGACGAACGAAAACCCAAATGATCCGCACCGTGGTTTTGACCACATGGAGCTCGCCACTCATGGCGCTGCAGGTGCACTGCACTACTCACAATGGATTCGCGACAACCACCCAGAAGCAGTATCGAATTACTACCGCGTTCTTGATAACGAGCTGCAAGTCAACGCCGAGGGTGGTGGCGACACTAAAGCGCCACAAGTGCACGTCAACCCAATTCCCACCGATTGGTATCACACCGAATGGGTTGCTCAGCGCACGATTGCATGGCTCGAGTCGCTGCCAGCGGATCGCGACTGGTTTTGTTGGATGAGTTTCCCCGATCCACATCACCCATGGGATCCACCGGCATCGGAGATGCACCGTGTGCGATGGCAAGATCTCGATCTTCCAGAGGGATACATCACAAATTCAACAACTCGCGAAGCCGTTCTCGATGACAAACTGCGCCACTGGCGCGGTTGGTACGACGGCACCTTTGTTTCAAACTACGAAGCACCGGCTCGTTGGGTGCCGGCCACACTTACGCAAGACCAGGTGCGCGAAGTCAATGCGTACACGCATGTCGAAAACGAACTGATCGACGAAGCCATTGCTAAAGTGATGGGTGCGATCGAGTCACGCGGTTGGGGCAACGATCTTGACGTGTTGTACACCACTGATCATGGCGAGTTTCAAGGCGATTTTGGCTTGCTCTTCAAGGGTCCATATCACGTCGACTCATTGATGCGGCTTCCTCTCATTTGGCGTCCTGCACCAAGCGCCAACATCGCGCCTGCTCGTGTTTCTGCTCCAGTTGGCCACGTTTCACTTGCCGCAACATTTGCGCACATCGCAGGTATTGCCCAACCGAGTTACGTAGAAGCACCCCGATTGCCGACTCATCAAGCAGAAGCCGAACAACTTGGTCACGAGCGGGTGCTCACCGAATGGGATTCGGTGTTGTTCGGAAAAGTTGTGCACCTGCGAACAATCTGTCGTGATAACTGGGTGTGCACCGCCGCGCTCGACGGCTCTATGAGCAAAGCCGGCGAAGGTGAACTCTACGACCTGACTCACGACCCGCTGCAACATGTCAATCGCTGGGACGACCCAAGCGTGCGTGCGCTGCGCGAAGATCTGCTTGCCGATATGTGGGACAACCTGCCGTCGCAGCAACTGCCACTACGCACAATGGATGCGCCTGTTTAGAAACTGCTAGAGAACAGCAGGTATTTGCTGCGTGATGCAGTGAATGCCACCGCCACCGTAAGCAAGAATGCCACCGATGTCGAGACCAATGATGTCGCGATCAGGAATGTATTCACCAATAAGTGCAAGCATGTCGTCGTCTGCGGCATGACCACAAACAGGAACAATCACTGCACCATTAATCATGTAAAAGTTGAGATACGGAACTTGTATTCGCTCACCGTGATACTCAATCACTGGTAATACAGGAATCTCGTGCATTGTCACGCCAAAGGATTGAGCAACCTTACGATTTTCTTCAAGTCGCAGGTGATCACTCAATAATTTGTCGTCGCATGTCTGAAAAACCATCGTGCGCGGAGCAATAAAGATCGCGACATTGTCTACGTGCCCGTCGGTATCGGCATCCATCGACAATCCGTGTGGAAGCCACATCACTTCGTTCAAGTCAAACTCGCTGCGCAATCGTTGTTCAATCTGGGCTTTGCTCAGTTGAGGATTGCGATTTTGGTGCAACAAACATTGCTCAGTTGTGGCCAACAAGCCTGCGCCATCGGATGTGATTGATCCGCCTTCCAGCACCATGTCGATATCGCGCACCGAGTGACCCGCATGTTTGGCCCATGCGCTTGCAACAGCGGCGTCTTTGTCGAATGGCACAAACTTTTGACCCCAGCCATTAAAAATCCAGTTGCCTGCAATACGCTCGCCGCCATCAAAGACATAAATCGGGCCTGAGTCCCTAAACCACGAGTCGTCTATAGGGAGTGCAACCACGTCGACTGTCGAGCCACACAACTCTGCTGCGTATTCGGCTTCTTGCTGATTTGCGATCATGGTTACGGGCTCGTAACCCGAGATCGTGCGCGCTAACGCAGCGTGCGCCGCACGTGCTTCGTCAAGATGCTTGCCGTATACGTCGTCGCGAGTAGGCCATGCAATAACTGTGCGCTCGTGAGGAGCAAACTCTCCTGGCATTCTCGGCATTAGTTGCCCGACGTCGTGCCATCAAACGTGGTTAAGCCGCGATACAACTCTGGGCGTCGGTCACGAAACAAGCCCCAAGCGCTACGCGTCTTGCGGTTTTCGTTGCAATCGATTGTTGCCACCAAAACACCCTCGTCAGTGCGGTTGGCTTCTGCCACTTTGGCGCCCAGTGCATCAGTAATAAATGAAGATCCATAAAAAGTAATTTCTGTTTGTTCGCCAACTTCGCGACCGATTCGGTTGGCTGCAACTACCGGAACCATGTTTGCTCCGGCATGGCCTTGCATAACGCGTTGCCAATGATGTGCAGAATCCCACGAAGGGTTTGGTGGTTCGCTGCCAATTGCAGTTGGATACAGCAACACGTCGGCCCCTTGCAGCGCCATCGATCGAGCACATTCTGGAAACCACTGATCCCAGCAAATACCAACGCCAATTGCTCCATGGCGTGTCTTCCATACACGAAACCCTGTGTCTCCAGGACTGAAATAATATTTTTCGCTGTAACCGATGCCGTCAGGAATGTGGCTCTTGCGATAAATGCCCATCACCGTTCCATCTGCATCAATCATCGCAACGGTGTTAAACAATGCTTCGTTGGCGCGTTCAAACACGCTGATCGGCAGAACGACATTGAGCTCTTTTGCTACTCGTTGAAAATGCGCAATGGTCGGATGCCCGTCGATGGGCAATGCAAGATTGAGATGTTTTGGATCAACGTCCTTGCAAAAATAATGTCCCTCAAAAAGTTCGGGAATCAATACAACCTGTGCACCTTGTGATGCAGCAACGCGCACAAGACGCTCGGCGGTTGCAATATTCGTTGCGATATCTGTCGACATCGACATCTGAACTGCACCGACCTTGAGCATTGTGATTAGCCCAGTGCCGAGGTAATTGCTGACAAAACTTCTGGAGCGTCTGGTGCAACTTGCGGACCAAACCTTGCAACAACTTTTCCGTCACGACCAATCAAAAACTTTTCAAAGTTCCAACGGATATCACCGGTGTACCCTTCAGCGTCTGGTGAAGTCACTAACGATTCGTACAACGCATGGCGCGCATCACCATTGACATCAACTTTTTCGCTCAATGGAAAATCAACTCCGTACGTTGTCGAACAAAACTCTTGAATCTCTTGAGCGGTGCCTGGCTCCTGGCCCATGAACTGATTGCACGGCACGCCGAGCACACTGAATCCCTTGCCCGACAAGTCGGAGTGCAACTGTTGCATTGCCGTGTATTGCGGGGTCAGACCGCACTTGGATGCAACGTTGACAAGCAACGTCACTTTGCCAAGCACATCGTCAAATGGGCTGCCTACGCCGTTGAGGCGTGCAATCTTGGTTTCATATACCGACGTTTTATTCACGGACATGGTTTGCTCCTTGCAAAATTGATCTCGAGTGAGGTCTGGCAATAATCGTAACGGCGGCCGCTCACCTGCTACACAAGATGCATGCCACGCCACACATTTGATGCCACTTTTTTCAAGCGCTTCTATTCAACTAGCCCTGTTCACAGCCGCACCAAGGTCAACACACTCGCAACTGCAGTGCACGCAATGTGCCAGTGGTGGGAAGTTCCAGTGCGGTCGGTGCTCGATGTGGGTGCAGGTCTTGGTTACTGGCGAGACTGGTATGCAACTACTCACCCAAAAGTAAAGCGATTGTCGGTTGACATCAGCGAGCATGCTTGTGAAAAATACGGCCACGAATGTCACGACATCGCGTCATGGTTTCCAACGCGACAATTTGACCTCGTTGTTTGCCACAGCGTGTTGCAATATCTCAACGACAAACAGGCTGCTGCAGCCATTGGTAATTTGGCAAAAGCAACTCGTGGCGTGCTGTATCTGGAAGTACCGACATCAGCCGACTTGCGCAATGCTGTCGATAAGAAAACCACTGACCTCAATATCTATGCACGCACCGGAGATTGGTATCGAAAACGTCTCAATAGACACTTTGTCCCAGCCGGTGCAGGTTTGTGGGTTGCGCGTGCCAGTGGCACAACTCTGTACGAGCTCGAGCGTTCGCGCTAAACGCGCTGGTATCAACTGCGCTTAGCGAGTGCAGTCCACACGGTGCTCGTGAGTCCTGCTGCAATGAGTGCTTTCAACAAATCGCCAATCAAAAATGGTGCGACACCAAGACTGATTGCATTCGTGTCACCATTTGCTAGTGGCACGTTGATTTTGTGCGCCAACCATGTTGCGCCAAACGCATAAATAATTGTTGATCCAAGCAACATTGCCGGCAAAGAAGTCGCAAAGTTTCGATCTTGCTTTTTTTCTGCAAGAAAGCCGATTGCGCCTGCAGCAACTATGAAGCCAACGAGATAGCCAAGTGTTGCACCGGTGCCATCTTTCCAACCACCTGCACCACCCGAATAAAAAGGCAAACCGGTAAGTCCAGCAAACCAATACACAAGTTGACTCAAGGCACCACGTCGCATACCGAGCACTGCTCCCGCTAGAAGCACTGCAAATGTTTGACCAGTTAATGGCACCGGTGTGAACCCAAGCGGAATTTCAATCTGTGCGGCAAGGGCAGTAAGTAAGGCAAACCCCACGACGAGAACAACATCTTGCGTGAGTGCGGATGTGCGCGATGCACGTTTTGGCAACAAGTCGGCCAGTACGCGCGCTGGAGAGATTGTTGGTGGTGCAGTCGCAGTCGTGTTCATAACGCACCACGCTACCGATGTGCGTGTGCCAATCCGAACTTTGGTGCGTAGCCTTTATTTATGGAGCGCTATTTATGGATCAAATAGTCAACGAGGCGTTTGCGCTGGCCAATCGGTCAGCTGAAGCGGTTCGCGCGCAATTTGGTGACTTGCATGATGTGCTTGTCGTGCTGGGTTCTGGCTGGGCAGATGCCGTCGGTCTCCTTGAAGAAGTGTCCGAGACTCCAGTTCAATCCATCAACGTTGCTGACATCCCAGGCTTCACTCGCCCGTCGGCCATCGGCCATGGCGGTGCACTCAAGTCCATCACCATCGGCTCTACTCGCGTGTTACTACTCACTGGTCGTACACATTTGTACGAAGGTCACGGAGTGCATGCAGTGGTGCACGGAGTACGTGTCGCCCATGCACTCGGGTGCAAGATCGCGCTCCTCACAAACGGTGCGGGTTGCTTGCAAAAAGAGTGGACCATTGGCGAGCCCGTAGTGATCAAAGATCACATCAATATGACAGGTCACTCTCCGCTCACAGGTGACAACCCACCAGCACCACATGCTGGTCGCTTCGTCGATCTCACTGATGCGTACAACTCGTCGCTGCGATCACTCGTGCGCAATGTATCGCCAAACATCAACGAGGCTGTCTACTTTGGTTTTCACGGGCCACATTTTGAAACGCCAGCCGAAATTCGCGCGATCGCCACACTTGGCGCCGACATGGTTGGCATGTCGACCGTGCTCGAAACTATTGCCGCACGACACTTGGGCATGCGAGTGTTGGCACTCTCACTTGCCACCAACTTGGCAGCAGGTATCAACCCTCAACCACTGTCGGGTGAAGATGTGTTGCAGGTTGGCAAAGAGTCTGCGCAACGAGTTGGCGCACTGCTGCGAGACGTGCTCAAACAAATAGACGCCACGAAAGCGACAAAATTTTAATGAGTACTCCACAAGACCTTCTCGCAATCACCAACGCCTGCGTTGTCACCGTCGACGCGGTCGGCACTATTGTCAACGATGCAACGATCGTGATTGGTGCAGATCGCAAGATTCGCGCAATTGCCGCTGGAACACTTGCCCACAATGCGCCTACTGTCATCGATGCCAAGGGTGGCATTGTGATGCCGGGCATGATCAACGCTCACACGCACATGGGCATGACGCTGTTTCGTGGCCTCGGCGATGACATGAACTTGGAAGATTTTCTTGGCCGACTGATGCCGGCAGAAATTGCTGTGTTGTCGCACGATGCAGTTGTGGTCGGCACCGAACTTGCAGCGCTCGAATCGCTGCTGGGTGGCATCACCACCGCACTCGACATGTACTACTTGCCCGACGCGGCACTCGAAGTTGCAGCACGCTCTGGCATGCGCATTCACTGCGGTCCAAACTTGCTTGAATCTGATGGCCCCGAGCCTTTGCCATTCACCAAGCGCATGGCATGGGCAAACGAGTGGCTCGCCGATTCTGTCAAGCGTGAGCAAGAATTCTCCTTGCCAAGTGGTTTTGATTCACTCAACTGGTTCAGCCCGCACAGCACATACTTGCTTGGCGAAGATCACCTCAACCAGATCGCCACACTCGCCAAACAACACGGCGCGCACATTCACGTGCATGCATCGGAGACAGTTGGCGAAATGTCACTCGTATCAAAACGACACGATGGTCGCTCGCCAATCAAGGTTCTTGCCGACACTCATTTGCTCGCAAATGCGGTCCTCGCCCACGGCGTGCATTTAGATGACACCGACATTGCGATGATTGCGCAACACGGTGCAACGGTGACGCACTGCCCTGCATCCAACTACAAGTTGGCCAGCGGCACTGCCCGCATTGTCGAGTTGCATCAGCAAGGTGTCAATGTTGCTCTTGGCACTGATGGGCCAGCGTCAGGCAACGACCTCGACTTGTGGCTCGCCATGCGCCTGGCTGGTTACGTACAAAAAACCGCAGCATCAGACCCAACTGTTTTACCGGCACTCGACGTTTTGCGTATGGCCACAATTAACGGGGCCAAGGCACTGCACATTGATCATCTCGTTGGTTCACTTGAAGTTGGCAAGTATGCCGACATCGTCGTACTCGATGCATTCTCACCCTCACTTACTCCAGTGTTCGACCCGCACGTCGCCATTGTCGCTGCCGCGGGTCGTGGCGACGTATGCCATGTTGTTGTTCACGGCCAAGTTGTTGTTCGCGATCGCATGGCACTCACTATCGATGCCCATGCCGTTGTTGAACGAGCCAACAAACTCACTCCAGCAATTTTGGCGTCGGTCGCCCGCAACTAGTGTTGGCGTATGGCCACACCTGCACAACCGATTGATTGGCAAACACTGCGCACTGCTGCCCGCGCGGCGCAGCAACATTCATATGCGCCTTATTCAAAGTTTCGAGTAGGTGCGGCAGCACTTATTGATGATGGTCGCATCATCCCAGGTTGCAATGTAGAAAATGCGTCGTATGGTCTCACTCTGTGCGCAGAGTGTGCAATCTTGGGAGCACTTTTCATGAGCGGTGGCGGACGCATCATTGCGGTTGCATGTGTTGGCAACGACACCGACGTCACGCCATGCGGGCGATGTCGCCAATTGTTGTGGGAGCACGGTGGAGCAAATCTGCTGGTCGATGTTGAAGGCACACCGACCCCACTGAGCATTTTGTTGCCAGCAGCATTTCCGGAGCATTCCAACTTCGAGAACCCGAGTGGCTCATGACGACCTCTAGTGAGATACTTTCGGCCAAGCAACTGCAGGCGTTCAACGACGACGGATATTTAGTGCTGCCAAATTTTGTTGATGATGCAGCGTGTCTCGAGTTGCGCGAGCGCGCATTGCAACTTGCTAAAGATAATGTGCCATCCCCACAAGAAGCCACCATCTTTACTGCAGACTCCACAGCACAACATGCTGCCGATGAATATTTTTTGACAAGCGGTGACAAAATCCGTTGCTTCTTTGAAAAAGATGCCTTTGACGAACAGGGTGTGTTGCGCTCTGAAGCACACCTGTGTCTCAACAAACTTGGACACGCGATGCACGATCTCGACCCCGTGTTTAGTGCGTTCAGCCGCACACCCAAAATGGCTGCTGTTGCTCAACAAGTTGGGATTGCCGACCCACTGCTGTTGCAGTCGATGTACATATTTAAACAACCGCGCATCGGCGGAGAAGTGAATAGTCATACTGACCACACATTTCTGTGGACAGAACCACAGAGTGTGATCGGTTTTTGGATTGCTATTGATGACGCGACAACTGAAAATGGTTGCATGTGGGCGTTGCCGGGTGGACATCGCATCCCCGTCAAGTCGCGATCAAAGTTGAATGCTGCTCGCACAGCGACCATCACTGAAGTCTTTGATAACGATCCATATCCAACCGACGGTCTTGTGCCGCTCGAAGCACCGCGCGGCACGCTCGTGCTACTCAATGGCACATTGCCACACCGATCTGGTCCAAACTTAAGCGACAAGCCGCGCCACGCATACACGGTTCACGTGATCGATGGTCGGGCAAACTATCTTGACGACAACTGGCTACAGCGCCCGCAACTTGCGATGAGCGGATTTAGCAACTAGCTATTTGTTATTTGCTACTTAACCAGTAGCTCTGCAATCTGCAATGCATTGAGTGCTGCGCCCTTGCGCAAATTGTCGTTAGAGATAAACATCACCAGACCATGATTGCCGTCGACACTCGAGTCTTGACGAATGCGACCAACATAACTTGGGTCTTTGCCCGCTGCCATGAGTGGTGTCGGCACATCGGCCACCACTACGCCCTGGGCCGTTGCCAAAATCTCGTGTGCACGCTCGGCTGTAATCGGGTGCGCAAACTCAGCGTTGATGCTCAGCGAGTGACCGCTAAACACTGGCACTCGCACGCATGTTCCCGATACTCGCAAGTCTGGAATGTGCAGGATCTTGCGACTTTCATTGCGTAGCTTTTGCTCTTCGTCGGTTTCAAACGAGCCGTCATCCATCATTGAGCCAGCGAGTGGCAAAACATTGAATGCAATAGTTTGCGAAAACTTTTCTGGCTTTGAGAACTTGACTGCTTCACCGTTGTACGTGAGTTTGCCTGCATCAGCGACGCCTTCGCGCGTCTGATTCTCGAGTTCTGCGACTCCAGCCACACCGGCGCCGCTCACTGCCTGATACGTGCTGACAATCAGACGCACAAGTGTTGCTTCGTCGTGCAGTACTTTGAGCACCGGCATTGCAGCCATTGTGGTGCAGTTTGGGTTAGCAATGATGCCTAATTTGGCTAGAGCCACATCACCAGGGTTAACTTCGGAAACTATCAACGGCACATCATCGTTCATGCGCCAGGCCGACGAATTGTCAATCACCATCGCACCAGCATTTGCATATTTTTCGGCAAGTGCTCGAGAAGTCGTTGCTCCGGCCGAGAACAGCACTACATCCATGCCACTTGGGTCGGCGGTAGTTGCGTCTTCAACAGTGATTGTTCTTCCGTTCCATTCAATGGTCGTCCCAGCGGAACGCGCCGATGCAAACATCCGCAGTTCATCGACTGGATAGTTGCGCTCGGCCAGCAACTGGCGCATCACGGTTCCAACCATTCCGGTGGCTCCAACAAGTCCTATGCGCATAACGTCAGTTTAGTTGTCAGACCTTGTCGATAAGCCAGTCATTTACTTGTGTCGGCGTGATGTTGCTTCCACACAAAATTGTGGCAAGGCGCATCTTTTTGAGGTGAGCATGTTCAAGAATCGCAGAAACCCCTGCAATACCTGCGGGCTCAGTGATCAATCCGGCTTTGTCAAACACCAATTTCATTGCGCGCTTCAGCGCATCTTCCGACACCAACAACACGTCATCAACGTGTCCCTTCATATCGTTGAGCGCTTCTGGCACAGGAGTACGCACTGCAATGCCATCGGCAATCGTGTTTGCAGATGGTCGTTCAATCACGGTGCCCGAGCGCCACGATGCTTCCATCGCATCGGCAGTCGCGCTAGAAACACCAATGATTTGTATGTCTGGCGCTTTGTGTTTGATATACCGAGAAACGCCCCCGATCAATGCTCCGTTGCCAAGCGGCACAAGCACGGCATCAAACGTGCGCTGTTGCATCAACTCAACCGCGATTGATCCAGCACCCTCGGAGATAGCGATGTCTCTGCCATCTTCAACAAAATATGCGCCTGTCTCTGCACAAAACTTTTTGGCGTTTTCCTTGGCCGCATCAAAATTGTCGCCCATCTGGCGTACCTCTGCACCCAGCGAGCTCATCCGATCCACTTTGAGCGGGTTGGCATTCGTTGCACAATAAATAATCAGTGAACGCTTGTGTGCTCTGCACACATAGGCCATTGCTTGTCCAAAGTTGCCAGCGGTTGCGCACACCAGGTCTCGCCCAGCGAGCGCAGCAACATTTTCTTGCATAAAGAAATCAGCGCCACGACCCTTAAAGCTTCTGATGGGATTCGGAATCTCGACTTTGAGAGTGAGCGCACAACCCAATTCGGCCGAGAGTGACTCGCAGTTGTACTGCGGTGAATGCAAAAAGACAGGATCGATCGTGCGTGCTGAACGCTCTATGTTGTCAATTGACAGTCGATGCTCGGTCATGAGCCGCTCACAGTTGCGACGAGCCACCAATGACTTCGATTAACGCGCTTCAACGACTTGACCTGCGCACTCGAGTGCGAAACGTGACGCACCTGAAACGGAGAATGATAAATCGTGATCCCGGTCAACGATTTTTGACTGTGATCGATGATGTCTTGCAACACTGCATCGGGACTCAACCTATTTGCCTGCCAACCAAATCGTGTTGCCCATCGAGTTCCAGAAATCTGTTTTCCTACTGCTGGCATCCGCCACAACAAACGAACCACTATTCCGGCAGGAACCAGCAACATATCGCTCAACACCCATGAGCGATAGTTCAGAATCACGGTTCCACCAGAGCGTGTAACTCGCACTGCTTCACGCGACAGACCAAGCGCATCATCTAGTTGACAGTGCTGCAGGGTGATGTATGAAAATGCAACATCTACCGAGTTGTCGGCAAGTGCAAGCGTGCTGCCATCTTGCACATGTGTTGTTGTCAGCCTGTCTGCACGACCATGTTTTCCGACAGTCTCGCGACAGCGTTCCAAAAAGGCAGCATCCACATCGGCGGCAATTACATGGGCGCACTGCTCGGTAAATGAAGCAGTCATTCGACCAATTCCGCTACCGATTTCAAGCAAAGTCAACGGCGCAAGTCTGGAGACATCAAAACCAAATTGACGCATGTAGCGCCTCACCTCTTTGTTGCCAGTAGCCACAAACTCTTCAAGCGTGACTTCGCTGCCAGTTTCGTTATTGAAGACCCAGCCGGTTGAGCGCACAATCTCGTCGGCAGACCCACCTGTTTCCGTGCGATTGCCGGCGCTTCGCCAGGGTACAAATTGTGCGCGTTTTTTTGCAGCGCGCGGATTTGTCATTTCGCTTCCAATGCCATCGTGCGTTACAAACTACTTGCGTTCGGGCAACGGAGCAGAGTAATCCTCACCACTGTCTAGACCAAAGGCTGTGTGCAATGCACGCACTGCTATTTCCAACTTGGAGCGCTCGACGACAACCGAGATGCGAATCGTTGATGTCGAGATCATTTCGATATTTACATCATTATCGGCGAGCACACGAAACATCTTGGCTGCCACACCAGGACTCGATTTCATTCCAGCGCCAACCAACGACAACTTGACAATGTTTTCGTCTTTGTTCACGCCCTTTGCTCCGACTTCTTTGCCAACGCTTGCCAAAATTGGCTCTGCGGTTGCAATGTCGCCAACCGGAAGTGTGAACGAAATATCGGTGGTGCCTTCAATCGATGTGTTCTGCACGATCATGTCAACGTTGACATTTGCCTTCGCGAGTGACTCAAACAACAGAGCCGACACACCAGGACGGTCTGGCACACCGAGCAGTGTCATCTTGGCTTCGCCCACATCGTGAACTACTCCAGAAATTATTGGATCTTCCATTTTTGTTTTCCTCTCATCGTCGGCTCCTAGTACCCAGGTGCCTTCTTCTAACATGAAACTTGATCGAACATGGATTGGCACATTGTGATTGCGCGCAAACTCAACAGAGCGCAGTGCCAACACTTTGCTTCCTGCTCCGGCCATCTCGAGCATTTCATCAAAACTTAATTGCTTAATTTTGCTTGCTTGCGGAACCAGCCGTGGGTCTGCAGTAAACACACCGGTCACATCGGTATAGATCTCGCACACATCAGCTTTCAGTGCTGCGGCAAGAGCAACTGCTGTGGTGTCACTACCTCCTCGACCAAGTGTTGTGATCTCGCGGTCGGTACTGACACCCTGAAAACCAGCGACGACAGCAACCTTGCCTGCAAGCAATGCTTCGCGAACGCGATCGCCCTTGATTTCCAAAATCTTTGCTTTGGTGTGCGATGTATCGGTGATGATGCCCACTTGGCTTCCTGTAAAACTCACCGCATCACAACCAACGTCGTGCAGTGCCATGCACAACAGCGACATCGAGATTCGCTCGCCTGTGGTCAACAACATGTCCATCTCGCGACCTTGCGGGTTGCTTGAAACTTGGCGCGCTAGTTCCACAAGATTGTCGGTTGCTTTGCCCATTGCCGAGACAACGGCTACAACATCGTGACCTTTGGCTCTGGCGTCGGCTATTCGGCGCGCAACATTACGCATTCGGTCTGGGTCGGCAACCGAAGTGCCACCATATTTTTGAACGAGAAGCGCCACAGGGTCTTTACGCTACCTCTGCGCGAGTATCCTTTTAAAACTATGGGCACAGACAAACGAACTCGCAAAAAAGAAAACCGCCGCCAAAGGCTTGATGAATTAGCCAAAACAGATCAAAAACGAAAGGTGCGCAAGAACATCATCCGCGCTCTCACTGTTGTTGGTGTAATCGTCGGAGTAGTTGTGATCATCCGTGTCTCGGGTGGTACCGCGGGTGACTCCTCTGCACCAACAGATACCAAAGCGGTCATCGATTTGGGTGAAGACACGATCGCACCAGCACTTGAAGGGCGTGAAATTACGGGAGATACTCCTTGTCCAGCAGCCAATATGTCGGAGACTCGTGTTTCTAAGTTTGAACAAGCACCGCCAATGTGCATCGAGGACGGCAAAACATACACGGCCATGGTTTCCACCAACAAAGGCGATTTTGCAATTGTGCTCGACTCAATCAAGGCACCTCTTGCCACCAACAACTTTGTTGTGCTTGCCCGCTACAAATATTTTGATGGCACCAAGTGCCATCGTGCCATCACCGACTTTGTTGTGCAGTGCGGCGACCCAACCGCTACAGGCTCAGGTGGCCCCGGCTATTCATTTGACGACGAACTTCCTGCACAGGGCGAATACAAAATTGGCTCCATTGCCATGGCCAACTCTGGTCCAAACACAAACGGCAGTCAGTTCTTTATCATCACTGGCGAAAATGGTGCGACACTTAACCCCGACTACACATTGTTTGGCCAAGTCACAGAGGGTTTGGATCAGACAGTCCCCGCACTCAACGCGGCATCCAATCCGGATCCTGCAGCCAACGGTGTTCCGCCAACCGAAGACTTGATCATCATCAGCGTCGCAATCATCGTCAGTTAATTTTCAACTATTTCATTAGTTGCTGTGCCTCTAACATTTTTTTAGCAATTAATGGTGCAAGAGCGTGACTGGCAGTGATTGAAATGTGAGCATT
>JAQCJO010000063.1 GCA_027592925.1 Actinomycetota bacterium
AGAAAACCACGAAACAATGATCCTTATTGATACTTCGGCGTGGATCGAATTTTTACGAAACCCTCTGTCACCGTATTCCGTTGAAGTAACCAAGTTGCTTGGAACTAGATCTGCAATTTGTGATCCGATCAAAATGGAAATTCTTGCTGGGGCTCGCAACGAACACCATCTTCTCACGTTGAAACGTTTGCTTTCTCGACCGAAGCGAATAGAAACCATTGCTATCGATTACGAGAACGCTGCAGAGATTTATCGTGCAGGTCGCAAGATTGGACTCACCGTGAGATCCCACATTGATTGTCTTATTGCTGCCGTAGCAATTCGAATTGACGCTCCAGTGCTACATGCCGACCATGACTTTGACATAATCAGCAAAATCACAAACATCAGACAACACCAGTGGTTGAATTAGCCCCGAAATTTATCCCACTCCTCTTCGCTACGTCCTAGCTCGCGAAGTCGTATTGAAACCGATAACGGCATCTCAATTTCCCCTCCTGCTTTCACAGTTGCGACTAGTTCACCGTCTTCGTCCCACATGTGGCAAGTGTTGATCGTGCCTGAGAACTGACGCAAACGCTGATCTTTTGCCGCAGATGAATCGAGGTCGGCATCAGTAGTCACCACGAAAGCTCGCATTGACCAACCGGTCTGTATCGCCACCGGCGCCATTGCCGAAAGCAACGCGCCAATATGCGTGCAGCCGCGAGGTCCAGCAAATAGTTCTTTTACTTTTGCATTGAAGCCACGGCTGATCGACATGCCTTCAAGCTTTTTGTAGTGATCAGTGATATCGGTGCAACCCAAATGCGGATGATTCTTGAATTCAACCGACGCCTTCTCAATCACAAACTCTGGGTAGGTGATTTCAAGATTGACAACCATCAAATGCATCCACAATGGATCAGGATCGTTCGACACATACACACCGGCTGGCTTCTCGTCGCACACAACTCCGCGCAACATAAAGCGGTCATTCGCCATCCGAAATGCGCGTACTTCGTACCGGCGAGTGTGCAAAAGTGGTAAATCTGGGTTTGGGGGGAACATATCGTTGACTGGCATTCGTGTAACGCTAACGAATTAGTCTCGAAACATGACCAACGAAGAGCTCATCAGCATTGTTTGCCCAATATTCAATGACAACTCATATAAGTACTACTTCTCACAATCCACAATCAACACCGGCAAATCACTCGGCCTCAAGGGCATGGAGTTCTATGTTGCTGGTCGAGGTGGTGCACTGGGCGACTGTGACGGCTCGGTCGTCGCTGCAGCATTTGGATACTTCAACCCAATCATTATCAAGGCCGCTTGGTCTCTCGCAATCGCCAAGCACCCCGCCCGCGCACTTGGGTCGACACATTACGAATGTGCAGCCGTTGCCGGCAGGGAGAAACTCTCAGACCTTCCCAATCTTGCCGAATTTGTTGCTGCCATGCAAAAAATATTTGATGCAATGGACCCCGACGGTCTCGCTCTCTTCGCTGCATTCAAATCTCTCCCCCTCGTCGATGATTTGCCAGGCAGAGCAATGCAACTTGCTGCATCACTTCGCGAATACCGAGGAAGTGCTCACCTCGTTGCCATCCGAGTACATGGTGTGAGTGCAATTCAGGCTCATTACGTAAAGCGACCCAAAGACATGAAAATGTTTGGTTGGTCAGAATCCGAATACCCACAAGTTGATGACGAAACTCGAGCCCGCATGGTTGCAGTAGAAGAACTCACTGATGCACTCTGCATCGCTCCCTACTCAGTACTCAATGAATCCGAACGAGTATCGCTCGTTGCCGGTGCGAGAGCTTTTGAAGCTGCTCTTGCCGCCCCAGATGCCTAATTACTTGATGACGGTGTAGTCCTCAGACTTATTCATCGACAAAATTGCGCTCATCAACTTCTCTGGCGGTGCCATCTTTTTGCGAGTTGCAAGATCAAGAAACATCACCAGGCTAGACACGCTTGCAGCAAGTTTTCCATCTGCCCGCACAAAGCGATTGCGGAAAATAAACCGTGAACCTTCTTCATTCATGCCGGCCAACTCATTTGTGATGGTGATCTCTTCAGCAAGCCGTACTTCGGCTCGATACTCAATCTCGTCTTTCAGCACAATCGGGCCAAAACCTGCACCGAAGAAATCCATCAACGTGTAACCGTTGGCATTAAAGAATTCCATTCGACAATTTGCCGACAAATCCAAATACGCCACATTTCTCATATGTCCGTTTTGGTCCATCTCGCCCCAGCGCGTGCGCACCTTGATCTCCGACAATTTATTTTCGTCCATGCATGAAACATAATACAAGCGGTCAAATAGCATCTCAGTGTGGCAACCTTTGCGCTTCGACAGCCGGTACTCGCGGATGTGGAGTGGATGACGACTGCATGCCAAGACTCAGACATTCAGCGCTGGACGCTCATACCTCGGCCGTATATGCGCGACCATGCACTCGGCTTCATTGACAACACCATCAACGAAGCCCATCGCTGGATAATCAAACAACAAGAGACCAACGAAGCGGTTGGAGTTGTCAGCATTCACACGATCAATTCCGATACGGGCGATGCCGATACCGGTTATTGGATTGCGCCGTGGGGTCGCCGCCGCGGCGCAGCCACTTACGCGCTGGTTCTCGTCGAACAGTTTGCACTCACTATTCCGTCTGTCAACTCCCTCAGCGCCCACATTGCCGAAACCAATGTTGCTTCACGTGCAACAGCAAGCCGCGCAGGTTTCGTCAATATGGGTTCATCTGCCGAATCCTGCCCCGATGGCGACAACCAAGTTCCTGCACTTAATTACGTCAAGCATCTAACACGCTAAGTTCACAATTGTGAAGCACAACTGGCCTTCGGACTTTATGTGGGGCACGGGTGCCTCATCTACTCAGAGCGAAGGTGCCGCACCACACTCCGATTGGATCGAATGGGAGAACACCGGACACGCACCTCATTCATTAAATGGGAATGAATTCGGCACTCGCTATGCAGAAGACTTTGCATTGCTTCGCGACCTTGGACTTGTTCATCACCGTTTATCAATCGAATGGGCACGAATAGAACCTATGCAAGGTGTGCACGACCAAGAAGCAATTCGCCACTATCGAGACATGCTCATTGCGGCAAACTCTGCCGGTATTCAGCCTTGGGTGTGTCTGCATCACTTCACATTGCCTCAATGGTTCGCAAACTTGGGTGGTTTCTTGGTGGACGAAAACCGCACCAGCCACTGGCAGCGCCATGTTGACTTCATCGCCAACACATTTGGCGACCTTGTGTTTGGGTGGCAACCAGTAAATGAAACCAACTACTACCCTGCCGCTGCATATTTGGGACGCGGTTGGGCACCGGGACACAACGACATAGAGGAATATCGAACCGTCAGTCAACAGATGCATCTCGCCACTGCCGAGGCTGCGGTACGACTCAAGCAAACCGGTAAGCCAGTCGCTTCCATATTTGGTCTCTCCACCCTCGAACTTCTTGATGATGAACCAGCAACACTCGAGTTCGCAGAACGTTTTTACAATGCCAACTGGAACGCTGGTATTGGATTATTTCGTGATGGTGTCTTGCGGTTTGCTAACCGCCAACCAATAAATCGACCAGACCTGCAAGGTTCATTCGATCTCATTGGGTTTTCTTATTACTGTGCCCACGGCGTAAGAAACGGACACATTGTGCCGTACCCAGAATCCAACAATCCTTCTCCACTCGGATATTCAATTTGGCCACAAGGACTCGATCTAGTGCTTGATCGCCTCCATAATGAGTTGCCGACTACACCGCTGCTGATCGCCGAATACGGTATAGGTACAAGCGATGACTCAATTCGTGCCGAATACTTGCGGGCAGGTCTCGACATCACACACGATGCGATCAAGAGAGGCATCAATATCCGTGGCCTCTTTCATTGGACTGCGGTTGACAACTACGAATGGCTTCACGGGTTTGAGTTGCAGTTTGGAATTATCAACACGGATCGCACGATAAAATCAAGTGCCAAATTGTTGCAGCGCGAAGCGCAATAAGCGATCAACTACTGTTGAGCCAATGGAAACTGAAATCAGCAAGCTTCGTCGACTCAATATCATCGCGGGATTCCTGCATCTGCTCTCGCTAGCGGGCATCTTGTTGCTCTCCAATGATGCTGCACTACCCGTCAATGCCACCTACCTCACCGAAGCGCCTGGTACGGGCAACTTTTCTGACCCCATCAACCTCTTCAACATCAATATCAGTTACATGGTTGCAGCGTTTCTTGCACTCTCTGCCTTTTTTCACTTTCTCATTAGTTCCAAAGCAATGTTTCCAAAGTACTCAGCAGGACTGCGCAACAACATCAACGTCTTTCGTTGGGTTGAGTATTCAATTTCGTCTTCGCTCATGATCATTGTCATTTTGCAACTCAATGGAACCGCCGACTACATCGCACTTCTCGGAATATTTGGCGTCAATGTCTGCATGATCCTCTTTGGATGGCTCCAGGAGCGTTACACCAAGCCTGGCGATGGCGACATGCTTCCATTTTGGTTTGGATGCATCGCGGGCAGCATTCCATGGATTGCAACCGCAATCAATGTCGCTCACCCAAAGGGTCCGGCAGAGTCAACAGTGCCAGGGTTTGTTTACGGCATCGTCATCTCACTGTTCATACTCTTTAACTGTTTTGCAATTGTGCAATGGAAGCAGTACAAAGCCAAAGGTAAATGGGCCAACTACCTACACGGTGAGCGCATCTACGTGATTCTGAGCCTTGTCGCCAAGTCGATACTTGCATGGCAAGTGTTCGCTGGCACACTCGCTTCATAAATACATCGACGAAATCTTGCTCTAGAATTGTGGCTATGACGACTCAAACTTTCACGATGTACTCCACCCAATGGTGCGGTTACTGCAAACGCCTTAAGTCTGATCTACAGCGCGCAGGGATTGAATTCACAGAGGTCGACATCGAACACGACGCCGAATCAGCCGCACTAGTCGAGAAGGCAAATAACGGTAATCAAACAGTGCCAACGCTTATTTTTACTGATGGAACATCTATGACCAATCCATCACTCGCAAAAATCAAAGAGCATCTCACTCTTTAGACATTCGAGTTAATCAAACACCAATAAACACATTCATCGCTGTACGGAGAACTCATGGCCAGATATGTAACAACAATTCCAAGTTCGCTGACTCAACAAGAGGCGTTTGTATATATGGCAGACCTTCATAACTTTGCCGAGTGGGATAAGGGTGTTGTCAAGGTTGTACAAGTTGAAGGCTCTGGCGCAGGCCTTGGAACCATTTTTGACGTGACAGTAAAGGGTTTCGGAAAATCCACTTCAACATTGCGTTACACCACCACCGAATACGACGAATTCTCAAACATCTTGGTGCGAGGCGTCAACACCTTCTTCACCTCGGTCGATCGCGTGACGATCATTAAGACAGAAACTGGTTGCGAAGTAATTTACGATGCAACACTGACTGCAAATTGGATTATTGCTGGAATGAACCTTGTTCTTGGAAAAGTATTCAACAAAATTGGCGATACCGCTACAAGCGGCCTTCGCAAAGTACTCGCCTAACGGCTGACATTAATCACCAAACGATTGGGCCGGTTGCCTGAAGAGCACGCCCTTCGGCACGAACACCCTTAGCGACAAGATCTGGAGCCATCTCTTGCCACATCGCAGGTAAGCGGTAGTGAGCAACACGAGGGAACAAGTGGTGCAAAGCATGATGATCATGTCCACGAATCAAGAACGTTGATCCTGGAAACACTGCGACACGTGTATCCACGTATCGACCCTGTTTATCACCACGATGATGCGGATACCAAGCAAAAATAAGTGCAACCCAACCAATCTGCAGTCTTGATGGGAGATACCACAACAGGAACGCCGGCCATCCGAAACCAGTGAGAACAGCAACTAGAAGTACACCATGGGTGACGAGCCAGAAGCGCAGCTGCTTCAAGCCTTCAGCCTTGTTGACACTCCCCCTATTCCCACGGGCCATTGCTGGATGCATCAGTTTTCGCATCGGCGGGATGAATGCAAAGAGTGGCAACAACGCATTGACGGAATTGAGCGAGAGAACTTTCAGCGGCAAATCACGAAGCTCTCCTTGGAAGAAATAGTCAGGATCACGATCAGGGTCATTCGTGTATGCGTGGTGGCGCATGTGCGCAGCGCGATGGAGGCGGAATGGAATCAAGGTTGGAATGCTGCACATGGTGCCGACGATTTCTTCCACCACTCGTCCACTCGTCACTTTGCCCCAGATGTTCTTGTGAACGGCTTCGTGCATCGGCATGTAAAAAGTTGCTGCCAAAACCGTGTTGAGGATAAGTCCGATCCATAGAGGAATCGTTCCATTCATACCAAGAACAAGAACACTGCTCCATAGCACTGCGCAGACACTGAACGTCACAACGATCCGCCACTGAATCCCGCCCCAGTATTTGGAAGCGATCACGCCTTCGGCTTTCACCGCATCACGACGAGCTTGCACTTGACCCAACTCCGCTTCGTGAGTGGGATCTAACAGGTACTCGTCCAAATGATCAGGTTCAGGGAAAGTTATGTCTATACAAAGATGGTAACCCTCTGCGAGACCGCCCCTGTTACTCAGGCGGAATAGCGATCATTCGTTGTCTATTGCTCGCTGAGCGACTTGATGCCTTCAATTGTGGCTGTCATGTTCTTCGACCATTGGTGAAGGCGCTTTGAGATAATCATCTCCGCATTCTCCGGATCCTTTGCAGCAGACACACGTGGAGGGCTCATCGCCGGCCCCATCGTTGCATGCATCTTCAACAGCACATCGCCGTCGTGGCCGGAGAGCGTAAAACCCCATACTGCAACCGGCTCATCTACCGAACCAACCGTCCATGCAAATGATTCATTTTCGATGAAGTCGGTGACGACCGACGTGGTTGACCATTTGAAGTCCCCAACGGCGTTGTCACCACGAAACGTGGCGCCAAGACGGGGCGTGTCGAGCCATTCGGCTCCCTTAAATTCCCTGGAGAACTGCGCAGGAACATTGATGTCGCTGACAAATGACCACACCTTTGCAACTTCAGCGGCAACGGAAATTTCTACTTCGATGTAATCGGTTGGTGCACTCATGACCTATGTCCTTCTTCCGAGAGCAAAGAATAGATGACCCTCGCGGCGAACTTCTTACTGGGCTCATCTACCAATGCGCGCAACTGTTGCAATGTCAGAACTCCAATAGTCGACAGCGAGTAATCTGACCTACATGTCGCCGATTGCCCGCCCGCTTGCCATTACGATCGACTGCCACAATCCTCGTTCCTTGCTCTTGTTTTGGCAACAACTTGTTGGCGGGGATTTTGTTGCCGATTCGCCTGATGAATATCTCGTTCTCGAAGACGTTCCGACACTTGGAATGATGGGATTTCAAAAGGTCCCAGAAGCCAAACAAGTAAAGAATCGAGTGCATCTTGACTTAGACGTGCCCGACATCGAAGAGGCAGTCGAACGAAGCACCCGAATCGGTGCAACGAGACACGGGATTATCCATGAGGAGCCCGCTAACTTCTTTCAAGTCATGAGTGACCCAGAGGGAAACGAGTTCTGTTTTATCCTGCTGAAGTAAGCCGACTATTTTTCAACGTCTTGCTCGTTATGTGCTGCAACCTAACGGAGGCACGCCATTATTGGGCTTGGGACCTCAAACGCTGATTTGTAATGCGAACCCACATCGCGCTAAAATAGTTACTATTCTTTGAAAACTATTCTTTAGAAGTAGGTGCCATGTTTCGCAAAGTTGCTGTTGCTTTATCAATCACATTGGGCTTTGGGATACTCAGTTCATGCAATGTTGCGGGTGGTGGCGGTGGTGGCAACGGCAATCAATATGCAACAGCAAACGTGCAATCAGGCGGTGGCTCTTCTGGTTCTTC